>CAZKYJ010000322.1:0-6077 GCA_964556355.1 uncultured Verrucomicrobiales bacterium
GGCTCCCGAGCCGTCATCGTCCCGTCGCGTTCGGTTCCGGCCGCGCCGAGCGCGACCGCCGCGGCCACCCAGGGCGCGAGACCACCGGCGACCTCCAGTTCCATCCCCGTCACTCCGGCGGAAGTCCCGTCAGCAAGTCCGAAGAATTCGCTTTCAATTTTCTAGAGGTTATTATAATTACCATAATGAGGCTCTCCGTTGCCGTCATGGTGCTGACCGTGGCGATCGCTGCCGCCGCTCCACCTCCCGGCTACTACGAACCGGCGTCCGGTTTGACCGGCGCCGCCCTCCGCGCCGCGCTCCACGAGATCATCGACGACCATTCCTCGGTTCCCTACTCCTCTAGCGTGAGCTTCGACAGCATGGACGGGCTCGTGCTACTGGACGCATCGGAGCTCGTCCCCGGCGGGGTCACGCTGGTCTACTCACGGCGCGACGAACCCGCCACCGCCTTCCCTGACATCTGGAACCGCGAGCACCTCTGGCCGAACTCCTACGGGATCGACGGTATCCAGCCGGGCTACGCCGACCTCCACAACCTCCGCCCCTGCGACTCCAACGTGAACGCGTCACGGGGGAACAAGGTATTCGACGAGTCCGACCGATCGAGCAGTACTTTCCGCGAGCCCGGCCACGCCGAAGCCCCTGGCACCTCCGCGGACAACGACTCGTGGGAACCGCCGGAGGGAATCAAGGGTGACCTCGCCCGCGCCGCGTTTTACATGGCGCTCCGCTACGAGGGCGACGGGGGGGAGCCCGATCTCTACCTGACCGACGACCCGGCAGAGATCACGAGCTCCAACACGGCCATGGGGATGCTCACGACCCTCCTGATCTGGCACATCCTCGACCCCGTCTCGCCCGAGGAAGGGGCGCGCAACGACGGTGTTTTCATGATCCAAGGGAACCGCAACCCCTTCGTCGACCACCCGGAGTGGGTTGGCGAAGTGTTCGGAAACCCGCTCCGACTCGATCTGGTGGTCACCGGCGAGGGCGCAACGGCGACCTGGAGCCCGAGCCTCGTACGCTACACCGTCGAACGCTCTCCGGATCTCGAATCTTGGGAACGGGTCGCTGGATCCGAGCACCGGGATGGGGTCGCCGCGGTCGATCTGGGGGTGTCATCGAACGCTTTCGTCCGGCTCCGCGTTGAATAGGCGTCCGGGAAGGGTGGTTTCGGGAGTGTCATCGCCGAGATCCGCATTGTTGGCGTCCGGCATCCCGCATGGGGGAACCGCGCCACCTTACCCTTCGCAACGATTGGGTCAGGGCTCGTGGGCTCCGATCGTGGATGCTGCGGAGGGGCATCGCTAGACCACTAGGAGGTGGTGGTCGACATGCTGCGAAGCCAGCAGGGTGGAGGCGACGTTGCCCCCAACCGCGATCGTCCCAGAGCCGGAGGCTGGATGACAAAATCTACCACCGAACTACAGTCGGAGATGCGATCCCGGTACGGGTGTTTGGCCTCGGCGACTATGGGTTTTCACGCAGGTCTATGAAAGCATACACGGCGGTGCTCGTCGGCACGATCGGGTTGGCGCTCCTGGCGGATCAAGTTCGCGAGATCGGGGAGCGGATACCCTATGTTCTCCTTTCGATGTGGGTCGGATCGGCGACAATCGCCGCCTTGATTTTTTCGGCTGATTTAGAGCCCCGTTCGCCAGCGCCCGAGCGAATGGTTGTTGCTGATTGGCAGAAGTGGGTATGCACCATGCGACGGATCAGCGTCGGGGTAGTGCCTCTGGCTCTGGTGCCGTTGTTGGAGTGTCGGCGTGCCGGGTTCGATCCGGCACTTTTGCTGATGAATGGCGTTCTGGTTGTCAGTCTTTGCAGCGTGCCATTCTGGTGGCTGCTTGCCCGCAGTATCGCAGGGGCTGTCGTGCTCAGCATCGGAGCACTGGGGCTGCTCTGGCACTTTTCCGCTTGGGCGCTTTTCGAGATTATCGTCCGAATGGAAGCGGCCAAGGAGGTCTCGACCGTGAGCACGACCAGCACGCTTCACGCATTCCTCGCACCAGAATACCGTAGTCTCTTTTATCTGCTCTGCGGGACGGCTCTGCTCGTCTACTGTCCCGTGACCATGTGGGCTGGCTACCGACGATCTCTGGCGGATCGGACTGTCCAATCAGGCGAGGCGAGCCGCTAGCCCCCCCGCCCTCTCCACCGCAGTTGAGCCGCCAATGGTCACCTGTCCCCGGCGAACCCAAGGGTGCACCCCAAATCTGTGAATGGGGGGAATCCGATGGGAGCGGACGGGGCGCGAGGCCGGATCCTTGCCCATCGGCGAACGGGGGCGGGTGATCCGTCCCGTCCGGGAGCCGACCGCTGGTGCGTCTAGTTGATGTGTTGCGCCGGCACGGGGCGCCAGCGGAGCGCGGATCTGCTCCAATACTGTCCGACAAACGTTCGAGCTCTACCTTCCCATTCCGCCAAAACGAATGGCCACTCCTTGTTCCCTGTGGCGATAAAAAGGATTGGCAATGGCGCGCCCTGAAGGATTCGAACCTTCGACCTGCGGATTAGAAGTCCGCTGCTCTATCCAACTGAGCTAAGAGCGCGTGATCGGTGGGGCGCTGAATATGCCGTGGTACGCGGGCGCTGCAAACCGCGTCCGTCAGCTCCGGTCGAAACTCCGGTCCGCGTGGGGACAACCACGCGGGCGCCACCCGTTTCCCAGAGCGGCGACCATCCTACCGGGTCTGCGGAGCGCCCCGCGCTAGCTGGCGCACGTGCGAAATGAAACGAAGACGTCGCGGCGGCTCGGATAGTAGGCCTGGCGGTAGGTGTTGCGAATGAGCGGCGAGCAGGCGGCACAGGATCCGCCTTTGGTAGTTTTGTGATCACCAAACTGGAGGGTCGACATGTAGGGGTAGACATCCGTCTTGAAACCGTCGTAGGGCAGGAATTGGCTGCTCGTCCACTCCCAGGCCGTGCCCAACATTTGCAGGCACCCGAACGGGCTGGCACCCGCGGGGAACGCGGTGACGGGAGACCGCGCCATCCGTGCACCGTCCATGTCGAGACGCTCGGGATCGAGGGTGTTGCCCCACGGGAAATGGAGTCCTTCGGGGCCGCGGGCGGCCGCTTCCCATTCAAATTCCGTGGGGAGGCGCCGTCCTGCCCAGCGGCAGTAGGCTTCCGCCTCGAAGTAGTTCACGTGGAGCACGGGGGCCCGTGGATCGAGCGGATGCCAGCGGTCAAAAATGCGCTCGGACCAGGTTCCGTCTTCGTTTCTTCTCCAATACCCGGGGTGGTGGGAGCCGGTATCTCGGAGCCAGCATTTTCCAGAAAAGCTCCACAGCTCCCCGTCCCCGTAGGCGCCGCTCTCGACAAAGATCCTGAACTCTTCATTGCTCACGAGAGTCTTCGAAATGGCGAACGGAGCGAGTTCGCGATCGTGGCCCGGCTTCTCATTATCGAAGCCGAAGTCCTCGGTGGCGAAGGCGCCGGAATCGGCGGGCAGACCGATGGGATAGCGGCCTCCGGGAACCTCGGCATCGCCCCGCGCCGCGGGTGGGTCCGCCTCGCCGGGCGGCGCAAGTTCTGGAAAAACGAAAGAGGGCGCCGGATAGCCGAGTGTCTGGCGCGACCAGATGAGCGATTCGATGTGCATCATCTGGTGGAAGATATTGTATTTGTAGAGGTAGAGCGCTTCCGCGGTAAGAGGCGCCGTGGCAATCCTGTCGCGGATGGCGGCGGTGACGCGATCATAATAGGCGAGGGCGTCGTCTTTTCCCGGCACCACGCCGTGGCGCCAACGCTCCTTGTGATGGATCTCGAACGAGTCCCAGACCTCGTCGAAACCTGGCATCTGGTGCGCAACATGGTCCAACGGCCGAAGGATGAAATACTCGTAGAAAAAGGCGATGTGCCCGAATTCCCAGACCGGGGGATTGATGCCGGGCTCGTAGGGCACGGCGAGTAACCCGTGATCAAGTTCTCCCAGCAGGAGGCGGGTCCGCCGGTCGGTTCGATCAAACTCAGTGAGGAGGGATTCGCGAGTATTCATGTCAGGCAATCTCGTTCAGCAGCGCGTCCCATCCGGCGACCTGCCTGGCCGGATCAAAGCGATCCTCGCGCAGGCGCGCGGCAGCTTGGAGCCGGGCCCGGAACGGGCGGTCGCTCTCGACCTTGGACATGAGGGCGGCAAGCTCTTCGGTGCCCCGGACGGGAAAGTAGCCTGGGTAGTCTTCGTCCAGAAGCCCGACCACCCCGTCGATTCTCGACGAGAGCACGGGAGTGCCATCGACGATCGATTCCCCGACGATCCGGGCGCCACCCTCGTTGATCGATGAAACGATCATCAGCTGGGAGCGGGCGGTCACCGCTTTCAGATCGTCGGGTGACAGCTGCCCGAGGCTTTCGTAGCGGTGGTTTTCACGGAGTTCTCTCGCCACCAGAGCACGGTATTTTTCGTCGAGGATCGCCCCGGCATGCCGGATGCGGATCTTCGACGATGGGGGGACGAGGCGCGCCGCGTAGGCCGCCCGCATGGGATCCTTGACATCGCGAAGGTGACCCGCCACCACGATATCAAACGGATCCTCAGATTTGTTCGAGGTCTTATTCCCGGACGGCGCAGCCCCGTGGAGAATCGTGCGGTTCTTGTGGCGCAAATCGTCGGGAATCTTCCGCGGCGCCCGGTCTTGCAGGGAGACCATGCGGTCGGCGATGGCCATGGATTCGAGGGTTTTCGAATCGGGCTCGGGATAGATATCGGTGCCGGTCAGGACGAGGACGATCGGTTTGTCGGGATGGGCTGCGCGAAAACGCGTGATCGCCGCGTGGCTTTTCGCCCCGTGGAGGGCGACGAGGACGTCGGGCGTAGGCTCGCCACTCCACGTCCGCGAGACCGCCACCCGGTGGCCAAGGCGACGGAAGACCCCGAGGTAGTCTTCGGCCGAACGCAGGTTTCCTGTGGTGACTCCGGCGACACTGGGGCTGACGAGAGCGATGTGCATTGGTGGCTGGGTTTTCCGGGAGATGGGCGTCGCGAAAGCCCGCCCGATCCCGGCCTCAGCATGGCACCAAATACTGGCCGGCGCCAAAACCTGCCTCCTGAAATGTCACAGGTGTGACACGGGGCGGGGCTATCAAACTGGTGTCGTTCTGGAAATATCGGGAGCCGGGAGGGAGTGGGCTAATGGGCGGGAGACAATGGGAGGGCGATGGCGGGGTCGTCGGATGACGCCGAGAGGCCGCCCCCGGCGTCGAGAAGATCGTGGCCGACGCACCAGATCAGGCGGCGGCTTGGAGCGTAGCGGATCGGTTGCCCATCGTAGGGATCGGCGGGCACGCCGGGCAGCAGCGAGGGAACGAGGGACGATAGCGAATCGGGAAGGGCAGAGGATTCGAGTTCGGCGATCCGGAGGGCGATGGCGGTTTGCATGAGAAGCTCGCGGGCCAGGATATAGCGGTAGCCCGCGGGGCTATCGACAGCATCGAAGCAGTTGTCACTCAGTAACAGGCGGCCACGAGGGTTGATCGAGAACATTCTTGTCAGCGGATGGGTTTTCCACGAGCTCATTTTCGAGATGATTTGATGGCTCGCGCGGGAAGCGGGAACGTCCACGTTGGCGACGAGTTCCCGGAAGAGTTCGGCGTGGCGGATGGCCGTCAGATTTGGTTTCGTTTCGAACATCCGGTCGAACTTCGGTAGCCGAGCAGGATCGTATGGATCAAGGAAGACACCCGACTCGTGGGCTCGCCGCAGCGCTTCCTTTACGGCTTCGGGTGAGTGCATGGCTGCCGACCATGCGCCGAAGAAAGCCCGTAGGGCAGCCGGATCATCGCCCGCGGCGAGAAACTTCGTCAGCGGGCGCTCCGCGATCGGGAGCAGCGTCCTGACGTAGAACCCTGAGGACAGGTGCGAATCGGCCTCCGTGACGGCGACCGTGGCCCGTTGCGCTGTGAGCAGGCGATCGGCGGCGAGATCGAACTCTCGGTTGTCGAGCCGTCGTTCGGCATCGGCAAGACAGATGGCGATAATCTGGCGCAGCTCGGAGAAGAGTTCGGAGGCTGATGCGGAGGGCCACCGGTGAGGGGAAGCAACGGATTCAGCGAGGGCGGCGAGCGTT
>CAZKYJ010000323.1:0-6074 GCA_964556355.1 uncultured Verrucomicrobiales bacterium
TTGATGGCCGAGGCAGCCAAGAAAAAAATGCCCGCCGTCGCCATGACGGATCATGGTAATCTGTTCGGCGCCATCGAGTTTTACCAACAAGCTCACAAGGCGGGTATCAAGCCGATCATCGGATGTGAGGTCTACTTGGCCCCGGGGTCGATGGACGACAAAAAGAGGGTCGCGGGCCGGAAGAACGCCTCCCACCTGACCCTCCTCTGCGAGAGCAACGAAGGCTACGCCAACCTCGTCCGTATCGTCTCGAAAGCCCACCTCGACGGCTTCTACAACAAGCCCCGCATCGACAAAGCCCACCTGCGGCAATGGTCGGCCGGGATCATCTGCCTCAGCGGCTGCATCAACGGCGAGATCAACCAGTTCATCCAGCAGGATCAGGTAGACCAGGCACGCGAGAGCCTCGAATCGTTCTTGGAAATCTATGGCCGCGAGCACTTCTACCTCGAACTCCATGACCACGGGCTCGAGATCCAGAAGAAGTGCAATGCCCAACTCCTCGACTTTGCCGTCGAGTACGACCTGAAGGTCGTCGCGGCCAACGACGTCCACTTTCTGAAGCCGGCCGATCACGAGGCGCACGACGTCATGATTTGTATCGGCACCGGTGCGAACCTGCACGACGAGAATCGCATGCATTACTCCGACCAGGTCTACTTCAAGACCGCCAAGGAGATGCGCAAGCTTTTCAAAAACGTCCCGCAGGCCTGCGACGCCACCCTGGAGATCGCCGAGCGATGCAACGTCGAACTCAAACTCGACGCCTCCAGCATCGAGAAGTACCCCCAGTTCGATTCCCCCGACGGGCGTCCGCGCGAGGTGTATTTCCGCGACCTTTGCCGGGAGGGGCTCGTCGCCCGCTACGGCCGAGAACGTGCCGAGAACGATCCCGAACTCACCGAGCGCCTCGAGTACGAAATCGGGGTGATGGAGAAGATGGGATTCCTTTCCTACTTCCTGATCACCTGGGATTTCATCAAGTGGGCGAAGGACAACGGTATCCCCGTCGGTCCGGGGCGGGGGAGCGCTGCCGGTTCCCTCGTGGCCTACGTCCTCGAGATCACCGACCTTTGCCCGCTCCGCTTCGGCCTCATCTTCGAGCGATTCCTCAATCCCGAACGCGTGAGCCCGCCCGATGTGGACATCGATTTCTGCCAGTCCCGCCGTGGCGAAGTCATCGAGTACGTCCGCCAGAAATATGGCGAGCGCAGCGTCTCGCACATCATCACCTTTGGCAAACTTCTCGCCAAATCGGTCGTGCGCGACGTCGGTCGGGTGATGGGGCTGAGCTACGGAGACGGCGACCGCATTGCCAAGATGATCCCGGCCGAGCTCGGCATCACTCTCACGGACGCCGCAAAAAAGAACCCCGACCTCAAGGCGGCTATCGCCAACGAGGAGAACACCCAGCAACTCTGGCAGTACGCCACCTACCTGGAGGGGCTCACCCGCGGTTCGGGCATCCACGCCGCGGGCGTCGTCATCGCCGACTGCGACCTGGCCGACCACATCCCGCTGACCCGGGGGAACGAGGGCGAGGTGGTCACCCAGTACGCCATGAGCCCGCTGACTGACGTCGGCATGCTCAAGATGGATTTCTTGGGGCTCAAGACCCTAACAGTCATTCAGGATGCCATCTCGCTCATCCATGTACACACCCCGGGCTTCGACCTCGGCGCCACCCCGCTGGACGATGCGAAGACGTTCGAGCTCCTCGGGAAAGGCGAGACCTGTGGCGTGTTCCAGCTGGAATCCGGCGGCATGGTCAACCTCTGCAAACAGTTCGACGTCGATTGCATCGAGGACATCATCGCGCTCATCGCCCTCTACCGGCCCGGTCCGATGGACCTCATCCCCGACTACGTGGCACGGAAAAAGGGCAAGCAGCAGATCAAGTATCTCCACCCTCTCCTCGAGGATGTTAGCAAGGAGACCTACGGGATCCTCATCTACCAGGAGCAGGTGCAGAAAGCGGCCAACCTGCTCGCGGGCTACTCGCTCGGCGAGGCCGACCTCCTCCGCCGCGCCATGGGGAAGAAAAAGGTCGAGGAGATGGTCAAACAGCGCGCCAAGTTCGTCGAGGGTGCCGAGCGGGTGAACGGGATCAAGAAAGCGCGGGCCGACGAGATTTTCGACCTTCTGGAGAAGTTCGCCGGTTACGGCTTCAACAAGTCCCACTCCGCCGCCTACGGGCTCATCAGCTACCAGACCGCCTTCCTCAAGGCGAATTATCCAGTCGAGTTCATGGCCGCCGTCCTCTCGAACGAGATCAACAACACGGACAAGATCTCCGTCTTCGTCGGCGAGTGCCAGCGGATGGGCATCAAGATCCTTCCGCCCGATGTCAACCGGTCGAAACTCAAGTTCGCCCCCGAAGAGGGCGCTGGCCAGCCCGCGATCCGCTACGGTCTCGCCGCCGTGAAGAACGTCGGCGGAGCGGCCATGGCGCTCGCCCTCGAAGACCGGAAGGCCAACGGCGAGTTCGCCACGATGCAAGACTTCGCCACCCGCGTCGATTCCAAGGCGGCCAACAAGAAGATCCTCGAAAACCTGATCCGAGGGGGCGCCTTCGACTGGACCGGCGAGCGCCGTGACGTCCTCTTCAGCCGACTCGAGCAGACGGTCGCGTCGGCTTCTGCCTCCCAGCGCGACCGCGCCTCGGGCCAGGTCTCGCTCTTCGATGCCATGGAAATCACCGCGCCGCGGCCCGCCCCTGCCGCGGAGGCCACCGGCGAGACGGTGAACTGGAGCGACGAGGAGATGCTCGCGATGGAGAAGGAGCTTCTCGGGTTCTACGTCACCGGTCACCCGCTCGACCGCTACCGCGGTTTTGTCGAGCAGGACAAATACCAGCGGATCGCCGACATCGAAACGCTTAAAGAGGGAAACAAGAAGTACGCCTTCGCCGGAATCGTCTCCGCCTGCGCCGTGAAATACACCAAGAAGGCGGGCAAGCCGTTCGCCATTGTCACCATCGAGGACTTTACCGGTAGCGTCGAGATGATGGTCTGGAACGAGGTCTACGAAAAGGTCGGGCCGGCCTTGGAAAAAGGGACGGTCGTCCGCCTCCAGGCCAAGATCGAGAGCGATTCCCGCTCGGATTCGAAACGCCTCGTCGCTGAGGATCTCCGCGCGGTCACGCTGGAGGAAGCACAGGAGATCGCCCCGCCCGCTCCCGAGGCCGCGGGGACGACCGACGGCAAGGACGAGGACGAGGACGAGGACGAGGGCAAGGCCAATGGCCACGGGACGGTGGCCGGGAATGGCCGGCCTTCGCCCAAACCGATCCGGCTAAAGGTCGATGGCACCCGGGCCACCCGCGAAGATCTTTTGGCCATCCGCACCGCCGTCCTTGACCATCACGGCGAAATCCCTCTGGAGATCGCCGTCCGTACCGCGACGGGCGAAGAAATCCTTCTGGAAACGGCGACCGTCTACCACGTCGATCGAAGCCGGGCTCTCTTCGATGAACTTGCGCCGTGGCTCTAGGGCGAGCGCGGAGGCTGGCGCTCGACAGGGGGCGGAGGTTCGTCATGGGCCTGACAGGCGCCTGGGGTAGACCCGCTCGCGGGATGCGAACACTGATGCGAACTCTCGGCCGGGAGTCCCGGGCAGCACGGTGGATCACCTGGCTCCTCCTCCGCGCGGAGTACCGGGATTTCCCAACGCCTGCCCGACCCTCCGCTCCCTTCCGGCGAGAGCGGAGGGAGATCCGGAGGGCGAGCCTGGCGATGAGGTGCCAAGATCGGTGTCCCGATAGGTAACGGACGAGTTACCCATCGCCTCCCGGACATTCGCTGCGCATCACGGGGACGATCGCGTCGCGAGCTAGCGCTACGCGGAACTGGTCCGGTGGGTAGGGGGAGGTGGAAACTCGAGTAGTATCCCTGGGGCGGCGAGGATCCGGGCTCGGACGAACAGGCGCACGTCGTCCCCGTAGTGCCCACGGATCGATGGAAGCCTTGGAGGCGGTCAATACGACCTTATCATTGCCGGGTTGGCAACGCCCCGGGGCGACGGCGAGCCACCAGCGGAGAAGAACTGTTGCCGTGGAGATCAAAGCGTGATTGGTTGCCCATTTCTCTGCAAGGCGGCGCCGAGCAAGCCTCTGCCGCCCGGTAATTGGATTCGAGTAGAATGGGCAGCCATCGCTACGAGGCCGATGAACGAGCCCTGTGACCAGAGTGCTCACCAGAAGTGTAGTTGGCGATAACTCCCCTAGATGGCTGCAATGAACGAACCCCCACACGCAGAACAGAACAATCCTCCGGTTCGACCGTTCTGGAGGTACTGCGCCGGCTACGGGCTACTCACCTCTGGCATTTTTCTTAATTTCCTATTTTTGCTCCAAGCTGAAAAGCCATTCTACGTGACAACGGGGGTCGGGCTGATATTGATCTGGGTTGGGATCCTCGCCCTCCAGGGCTCGAAAACCTATTTCTCAGTGATCAGCTCGCTGATTCTACTGTTTTCCGTGGTCGGCTTCTCCGACAACCTGATAACCCACGTGGGTCAGGAGAGCAATCGTGACCCGAAGTTTGTCGTCCACGGTTTGTTCAGCCTGGCTTGGATGCTCGCGTTTGCGATGCAGGCGGATCTGGTTCGGACGGGGCGGCGGGGCTTGCATAAAGAGGTCGGTATCTTCGGCTTCCTTGCGGCCGTAGGGCTGACAATTAGCACCGTATACGTGTTCTACGCGGTTTGGCTGCCTTGGGGCGAAATGTTGGACCGGGTGCAGATCAACCGGATCCTCCTGCCGAGTTTTGTGGTGTTTTTGGTGCTGGCTTGGTACTACCGAGACCGGGCCCAGCGGCACAAGCGATTGCTCCTCGTCGGGACGCTGTATTTGCTGGGGCCGATCCTCGCCCGGGTGGTCGGCGGCTTGTTGCCGGCGCAATTGATACTCTGGAACGGATTGTTCATCTCACTTTTGGTGTACGACTGGGTAGCATTGCGGAAGGTGCACCCCATCACATATCTCGGCACCGCGTGGTTTTATCTGGCCTGGGGCGTGGTGAAACTAACCTAACCGAAGATGATCGCAGCCAGTGCTTGGCATGAGGAGGTCGCCGAGACGGGCGGCCCGACCGGCGACTCCGGGGAACGGAAAGCCGGCCAAGGCGGAGGCGGTGTCGCGTGTTTTTCGCTCGTAGAAACTGTCGGAGTCGTCAGGGAGTCGTGTTCGTTTTTGCTCTCTTCTCGCTTCCCCGGGAAAGGGGGAGATCGCGTGTCTGCCATCCGCCATGGCGTCCTCATGATGAGTCAACCGTTCCGGCCGCGCTCTATCCGGAACGTCGGTTCGATGTCTCTTGATGAGTCAACACGCCGGTTCGTGGGGAGGAGTTTTTAGCTTGACCGGAGCTGCCTCATCCGAGCATAGTAGTGGAGGTGCCGTCGGTGGCGGGTGCCCTGAGTGGTTCTGTCCCCCGCCGGGAGTGCGGCGCCAGACAGGCTGATGAATCCCACGCCATCCCTCCGGTGGAGCCACGTTGCAGGATGCTGCATCGCGGGGGCGGTCGGCCTCACGGGTGGCGCCGGGAATGCCCGCGGCCAAGGGAGTCCCGCGGAGAAGGTGGTGATGACGGGTGACGCCGTGCCGGGAGTGGCGGAAGAATTCGCGTATTTCCGCGCCGTCCACCTCTACGAGGACGGCGAGGTCGGGATCGACGCGATCACCACCCGGACGGGTAGCATTTTTCGCAACGAGCCGCGGGGGATCTACCTGGCAGGAACGTCGGGGGCGCTTTCGGTGGTCGCGGCCATCGACGACGACGACGCGTTCCGGGCGATCGGGGTGCCGGATACGGTGATGGATGCAAGCGCCGCCAAGACCTTCGCCTTTGATTACTTCAATACGCTGCCCGAAGGGAACTTTCCCGTGCTGGCGCGCAAACGCTTGGGAGAACCCGTCGAGTCGCTCAACCCCGACGACGGATCCCCGATGTTGGTGTCCAGTCGGGTTCTGCCCCCCGCGAGTCTCTATGATGGGAACTTCCTCGACATCCGAGGTGGGATTGTGCTGGGGGCGCAGGATGAGGTTCTCGCCGATGCGACCTTTCTTTTCTCGGGGG
>CAZKYJ010000324.1:0-6073 GCA_964556355.1 uncultured Verrucomicrobiales bacterium
GACTTCTTCGACCTGGTGGGTGCGTTCGCGGCGCCCGGTCAGAGCTTCCAGCCGCACAGGAAGATACTCGAAGGGGTCTTCGGGATCCAGGAAGCGCTCGCGGTTCTCTTCGAACACGCCGTAGCCGCGCGCGGTGTAGGGCGAGACCATGATGTAGTCGGCGGTGATGATTTCGGTGAACGGGCGGTCGTGGCGGACGATGTATTTCACCAGTTCCATCGGCTCCCGGAGCATCGACTCCCGGTAGACGCGCGCCAGGTCCCAGCCGGCCCGCTTCCGCTCGTCCTCATCTTCGATAGCGCTGAAATCCCAGCGCTGGTACCAGTGGCGCGTTTTCTCAAAGTGCTCGTAGGAGAGGGCGTTTTCGGCGACGCCGTCGTAGCCGGTAGTCAGGAAGATGTCGTCGAAGCCCTCGGCGAGACGGTCGTAGAATGCCTCCTCATCCATGAGCTCATCGAGCACGGCCTGGACAGACGGAAGCCCTCCGGCCGCCACCGTTTCGGTCTCTTCGGGCGTCGGTAGCCGCGCGCCGAGCGAGAGGGTCAGGCGCCGGAGGAGCTGGCGGTCGTCGAGCATGCTGACACCGCGAAAGAAGTCGCCGGGGGATGGGTCGGACGCCGCCGGTGCGGATCCGCCATTCACGAAGGTTTCGAGAATTCGGAATCGGGTCGATCCGTGATCGAGGACGTCTTCGCCACCGTGGTCGAGTTCGCCGACCGCCTTGAGGAGCATTCGTGAGCGGTCGCCCTCCCGCACGGCCGCCATTTTCGTGAAGGCCTCGCGGTTGTGGGCGAGGGCGGCGGCGCGGGCGGGGTCGAGGAGGATGAACTCGCTCTCCTCGGCGTCACCGCCGGCCTTGTGGCACTTGATGCAGGTTTTGGAGGCGACTTTCGGCCACAGCTCGTCGGCAAAATAGTCGCCTTCTCCCCGGGCGAAGCCGGCGGAGCATAGGAGGGCGAGACAGCAGAGGAATCGGGAAGGGGGCTGCATTCTTCGGGCGAATCCCATAGTTACGCCCCGCCGTCTGCTTCCTTTCGGCGGCGTGAGAGCCCGGCTCCGCGCCGACGCCCCCATCCGGTTGGTCGGGCGCGACGGCGCGGCGCCCGCCCCCGGAGTGGTCGGCGATTTCCCTCGGCAGTTCCCCGGACAAGAAGGCCTTGATCGGCCGGTCGAACTGGACGATTCAATTCTATGGCTGACACCCCGAACATCGCCGCCAGGAACCCCGCCAAAGTGACCCTCACCGCCGGCGAGACCTACTACTACTGCACCTGTGGGCAGTCCTCGAACCAGCCGTTCTGCGACGGCTCCCACAAGGGGACCGCCTTCGCCCCCCAGGCCTTCACCGCCGAAAAAGACGGCGATGCGTTCCTCTGCCAGTGCAAGCACACGGGCAATGCCCCGTTCTGCGACGGGAGCCACGCCAAGCTCTAGACGGACGCCGCCATGACTCTCTTCCGGATTCTCCTCTGGGCGCTGGGCGCAGCCGCCGTCTCGGCCGTTGCCCGCGCGGCCGAGCCCACCGGCGCCCGTCCGAACATCGTCTTCATCCTCTCCGATGACATGGGCTGGAACCAGCCGGGCTTCCATGGGGGAAACGCCGCGCTGACGCCGAACCTCGATGCGCTGGCGGCCTCGGGGCTCCGGCTGACGCAGTTCTACACCCACTCGGTCTGCGCCCCCACGCGCGGCGCGTTCCTCACCGGGCGCTATGCCTTTCGGAACTGGATGGACTGGCGCTCCGAGGACTTCGGCAAGCCGAGCTACCTCAAGGCGCTCGGCCTCACCCTGGCCGAGACCCCGGACGGCGAGCCCACCCGCCGCATCCATGCGCTGGACACCGACGAGCGCACCATCGCCGAAGCACTACGCGACGCCGGCTACTTCACCGCGCTCGTCGGCAAGTGGCACTGCGGCGAGTGGCTCGACGAGCACCTGCCCATGGGTCAGGGATTCGACCACCAGTACGGCCACTACGCCTGGGGTATCGACTACTTCACCAAGACCATCGTCCACAACGCCCCCGCCCGCTTCGCCGTCTACGACTGGCACCGCAACCAGCAGCCGGTGCGGGAGGAGGGCTACGCCACCGACCTCTTCGCCGCCGAGGCCGAGCGCGTCCTGGCCACGCGCAAGGGCAAGGACGACCCGTTCTTCCTCTACCTCCCGTTCAATGCCGTGCACGGCCCCATCGATGTCGTGCCCCGCTACACCGACCAGTTCTCCGCCCGCGAGGCCGCGCTCAAATGCTTCGACGACGCCGTCGGGCGCATCCTCGCCGCCATCGACGCGAACGGGTTCGCCGACGACACGCTCGTCATCTTCGCCAACGACAACGGGGGCATCTTCGAGGAGGACAACGCGCCGTATCGCGGAACCAAAAACACCACCTTCGAGGGCGGCGTACGCACCCCTTGCATCCTTCGCTGGCCCGGCCACACCGAGCCCGGAAGCACCGAGGACGGCATGATCTTCGTCGCGGATTGGTATTCCACCTTCATCGCTCTCGCCGGTGCCGACCCCAAGCAAGACACGCCCGTCGATGCCCTCGACATGACCGCCACCCTCTTCGGCGACGCCCCCAGCCCGCGCGACGAGATCGTCTTCGAGGTGGCCGGAAGCGTGCGCCTGCCGACGTTGCGCCAGGGCGACTACAAGCTCATGGGAGACATGCTCTTCAACGTCATCGCAGACCCGTCCGAGAGGACCGATATCGCCGCCGACCACCCTGACATTGTCAAGACGATGGCCGCTCGCCTCGACCAGCTCTCGGCCGAACGCCCGCCGCTCGGCGACAAGCCGCTCATCATGGACCCGCCCCTCCCCTACGTCTACGGCGAGAAGGAAAGCGCCAACCCGCCGGAGTGGCTGGTCGAACACGTCGAGGCCGTCCGCGCCACCCAACCGCAAGAATGGCCCCCCGGCGAGACCCCGTGGCCACAGGCCCCGGTCGGCGCCGACGCCAACAAGCAGACGGAAAAACGCTAGCCCGCCGCGCTACTCCGGCGGATCGGCCGGCAGCCTCGCGGGAGGACCCGTTTCGCAGCTATCGCTGGGTCAGAGGACGCGATCCCGTGAATATTCGCTTCGGAGGCATGGGCGCAGCGCGCCGGTGCGGCGATGGGCAAGGCGATCGCCATGGCTTCGTCCGGGACGCCCGCCCGCCAGCGCCGACCGATTCGAAAAGCTCTGCAAGCCCGCCGTCCGGCGGGGCTTCAAGCTGCGCGATCCTGCTTGCCAACGGGGGCGCTTCCCCGATCGCGGGGGCCGCCGCTGCCGGTGGCGGCGCGCCGGCGCCTCCCGGCCGCGACCCGGCCCCGGCCAAATACCCGCCCACGGCAGCCGCCACCAGCCCTGCTCCGGGGACGGCGATGCGCGCCAGGTGGTGCGAGAGCATGCGCCCCCCATGGCGCCTGGCCGTGGGCACCCGCCTACGATATTTTTCTTTCCTTGGCAATTTCGCGAGCGTAACGTGGTAGGCTCCCCGCACCAACCGCCAGTCAACCCCCCTGGAGATGGAACCTCAGCCCGAGCGATACGAAATCATTGGCAAAGCCGGTCAGGGCGGAGCTGGTGCCGTCTACAAAGCTCGCGACACCCAACTCGACCGCATCGTCGCCCTGAAGCGGCTTCTCGGCACCGGCGACACCGAAGATATCGAGGGCATCGGTCGCTCGATCGCGGAGGAGGCCCGCACGCTGGCCTCGTTCAGCCACCCGCACATCGTCACCGTCTTCGACGTGGGCACCGACGCCGACGGCGCCTACGTCGTCATGGAGTTCATCGATGGGGAGACGCTCGACGAGACGGTGGCGCGCGCGCCATTCAAGGCGGACGACTTCTTGGAGGTGGCCGAACAGGCGCTCGAGGCACTCGGTGTCGCCCACTCCGGCAACGTCCTCCACCGCGACCTCAAGCCATCGAACCTCATGCTCACCTGGCTGCCCTCCGGCAAGTTCCAGGTCAAGCTCTTGGACTTCGGCCTCGCGAAGTTCTCCAAGGCTCCCGCGCAGCAGACGATGGATCAGAGCAACGCCATTCTCGGCTCCATCTATTTCATGGCACCCGAGCAGTTCGAGCGGAAGAAGCTCACCCACCGGGCCGACCTCTACTCGATGGGGTGCCTGTTCTATTTCTGTCTCACCGGGCGTTACCCATTCGACGGCAACACGGCGGCGGCCGTGATGGAGGCGCATTTCAATAGCAGCGTCATCTCGCTCGCCGAGCTCCGTCCCGACCTGCCTCCCGCGGTGTCGGACTGGGTCATGTGGCACCTCAACGTCAACCCGTGGAACCGCCCGAAATCCGCCAAGGAGTCGCTGCAGACCTTGCGCGCCGCCCTGGCCGGCCAATCGCTGGAATCGGTCGGTGACGTTTACGTTCCGCCGCCCCGACCCGTCATTCTCAGCGCGCACACCTCCCAAGTTGCCGTAGTCCCCGCCACCGCCCGCGTGCCCAAGCTCGTCACCGGCCAGGTCGCCACGCTCCGTGATTCGGAGACCGGCCTCGTGGCCACCAAGCCCGGGCCGAATACGGCGACGCAAGCCTACATGGCACGGGTTGGATCGGCGAAGAACGACGGCCGGCGACGGATGATTGCCACTTTTGCGACGGTTGCGGGCGTACTCGTCGCCGGGCTCATTGCCTACGGATTCTTTTCGGAGAACGGCCCGATGGTTGCCCAGCCCGTGCCCCCGCCAGTGACGGACGGGCTCGTCGCCCATTTCGATGCCGCCCGAGAAACCTATTCCGACGGCGCCCGCACCCCGGCGGTGGAAGGTGCCCCCGTCGCCGAGTGGGGCGACCTTGCGCCCGGTCTCGGCGGGGCGACCCCCGCCCAGTACCACGTGACGGGCACGGTGGACAAAGAACAGTTCTGGCCGACGCTCAGGACGATTCCCGCCCGGGACGCGAAGCTCCCCCGCCCGATCCGGGTTCTCGCTTTCGCCGACGGCGACCGCCTGAAAATCGGTGAGATTCCCGAAGGGGATGAACTGGCCGCCTCCCTCGCCACACGCTCGGTCGACATCTTCGTCGTGGCGCGGAGCCGGGCGATCCGGGGAAGCAAGGTCTACCTGTTTGGCACCTCCGCGGTGGACGAGGAAGGCGAGCCTCTCGCCCTCGCCTTCGACGATGGTTGGGGGAAGTTCGGGCCGATCGGCTACAATGGGCACAACGAGGTGGCGGAAACGAGGAGCCCCGGCCGCGGCTTCGAGATCATCAACGCCCGGTGGGATCTCGAGAACCATTCCCTGAGCTTGGATCGAACAGGGTCAGACGAACCGACCACGGGCGGCGTCAAAGTCACCAGTTTCGATGAGGAACCGACCATCCGACGGTTGCGCCTGGGCGACCACTGGAGCGGAAAGGCCGGGGGTGGCACGGGCTTCGTCGGTGATATCGCGGAGATCCTGATCTACAACCGCGTCCTTCCGCCGGCCGAGAGCAGCCAGGTCACCGAGTACCTTCGCGAAAAGTACTTCGGAGCGCGCTGACCGGCCCCCCAAAATCCAAGGTATGATCCCGCCGGCAGGAATGGGCGCAATCCTCGGGCGAAGATCCTGGGCGCCCCGCGATAGGCTCGCAGGCTAGCGCCGACGGCGCAGAATGAACAGGGCGGTCGAAGCCAGCAGGAGCGCGCTCTGCGCCGGTTCCGGGACGAAGTTGATCCGCACCCCGAGATTGCCGTCGGCATCAGGATTGTAGCTGGAGGCGACCGCGTTGTCGCCTGGCTCGATGAGGAAGGGGTCGGCACCGAAGCTGAGAGCGCTTCCGCGGAAGGATACTTTGCTCTGGTGATCGGCCGCAAAGTTCCCCATCCCGTCGTACTCCTCGTCATCAAAAAGGAGGACACTCGCGGTGTCGAGGACATTGATCGAGGAGTTGTTGACTGGATTCCCGTCCCCGTTGAAGCGGAGGCTGGCACCGTTGGTGAGCGTCCACGCGATGTTCACGGAAAAGGTGACCCGGACGGACGCGCCATCGATCAACGCCGGGGCCCCCGCGGTCGTCGAACTGATCCCCGAACCGCTCGATGCGAGCTCTTTCCCGTTGGCGATGGTGAAGGAGTTGT
>CAZKYJ010000325.1:0-6067 GCA_964556355.1 uncultured Verrucomicrobiales bacterium
GAACACGGCCTGCGCTTCCTCGTTGAATCAGCCGGGCTCCGCTGCGGGACCGCACTCGTGCCCGACGGGGGATCGCCAAATGAGATCACCGTGGAAGAAAAAGGCATCCTGCACCTGCGTTTGAGCAGCTCGGGGTCGGCCGCCCACGCGGCTCGCCCATGGCTGGGAGAGAACGCCTTACAGCACCTTATCACGAAATTATCGGATCTCTTGGGGCGCTTCCCGAACCCGCCCGAAACCGGCGAAGCGTGGGTGCCCACCTGCACACTGACGGCGGTTTCGACCCCGAATACCTCGATCAATTGCGTTCCCGACCACGCCACCGCCATCCTCGATGTGCGGTTCCCTCCTCCCCACACCGCGACGGAAATGCGGGCGGAGATCGCGCGGCATCTCGGTGACAAAGTGACGGTGGAAACGATCATTTCCGCCGAGCCGACCCACTTGGATTCCGACCCGCTTTTCCACGAGGTAACGGCCGAGCTGACCGGCCAGCCGGTGGCGGCGGTGAAAGCCTGCGGCGGGAGCGACGCCAGGTTTTTGCGGGCGCACGGCATTCCGGTGAATCTCTCGCGCCCTCTCGTCGGCAAGCTGCACGCGGAAGACGAGTGGATCGATATCGATTCGATGCTGACGTATTACCGGATTTGCGAGACCTACGTGCAGCGGAAGTTGGGACTTTGAGGGGGGCACACTTCCACCGGAGTGGATGCCCCCCTAGTGGGTTGGTGGAGCGACGCTCCGGTTCACGCCCACTGCGGGATGGTCATGGAAAACTCCGGGATCCGAGCAAAGATCGGCTGACCGCCCTCGGTCACCCCGAAGTAGGCGCCGGAGGCGCGGGCATCGGATGCGAGGACGTGGTAGGAATTGTAGCTGAAAGACTCGCCGGGCTTCAGCCGCGGCTTCTTGCCGACCAGACCATCGCCCTCGACCACGGTAGTATCGCCGCCGTCTTCGACCACGACCCACTTTCGAGCCATGACCTCGACCGTCTCGGCGCTGTTGTTCACCAGAGTGACGTAGTAGACGAAGGGGTGGGGCCGGTCGGGGGGCGCATCGAGATTCGGCATGTAAAGCACGTCGTCGATCGACACTCTCAGCTGGGGAAACTCGACCGGCTTGCTCCTATCCACGGCAAAAGAATATCGGACCTATCGCCAGCTGGCTAGCCCTATCTCGCAGCGGGGGCAGATTTCCGTAGGTCATCCGCCGGTCGACGCCGGGATCCGCCGGAGGCGGACGGCTTTGATCGCCGGTGCCGCCCCCCCGACGATCTTGGCTGCCCGCAGTTGCAGCATCGAGGTTCCGGGCTCGAGGCTGAGGATCCCGACCGGCAGGTTCGCCCAGTCCTTCGCCGGGACTTCCTTGCGGGGGACGCGGTCATATGAAGCGAGGGGTGCAGGGTCGTGGGCGACCTCGACCTCGGTGCCCGCCGAGGCATCCACAACCGAGACGACGACCCGCGTCCCCACGCTGGTCTCCGGTGCGGTGTAGTCGAGCGAGACCGCGTAGTTCCCGGCCGCAACCACCTTGATCGGCCACTCCACAAAGCTCTCCCTGCTGGTCCAGCGATCGATCCAATCGTTCGCCCAGCCGTGGGAATCGGCGTAGTCAATCCCCTCGCCCTGCTCCGGCCTGAGGAGGCCCTCGTGGCCGGGCAGCACGATCGCAGGTGCTTCGGGATGGCCGATCTCGGTAGGGATGGCCCGCAGGCCACCGCGGGTTACCTCGGAGAACTTCCGATCGAACGCGGCGGCCAGCGGCGCCAAGATCGCCGCCTCCTCCCCGGCGAGATCGGTCGCCTCCGCCGGATCCGTCACCATATCATAGAGCTGCCAGGCACCGCCCTCCCGCACGGCTCGCCAGCGGGGCGTGCGGACAGCCCCCCGGCGCGGATCGGCATCGCGGAAGGTGAAGAGCTGGCGCTCGAAAGCCCCCGGCTAGCCCTCCCACGTACCCAGCAGCAGCGACGCCAGCGAGATCCCGTCCCGGGGCGCCGGGACGCCGGGCGCGAGATCGATCCCGCACAGGTCGACAAGGGTCGGGAGGACGTCGATGTGCATGGCGGGCTCGGTCACGGTTCTTCCGGCCCGCACTTTGCCCGGCCAGCGGACAAAGAACGGGACGCGGACGCCGCCTTCGTGGACGCTCCCTTTGCGCCCCCGCATCCCACCGTTGAAGCGATCGGTGTTCGGCCCGTTGTCCGTCAGGAAAATGACGATGGTCTCGTCCGCCATCCCGTAGTCGTCGAGATACTCTAACATTCGCCCCACATTGGCATCGATGTTTTCGACCATCGCAGAGACGCAGGCCTCGATCGGAGAAAGCCCTTTGGCGCGGTATTTCTCGAATCGCGTATCGGGCACCTGGAAGGGGGAGTGCGGCGTGTTCAACGGGACATAGCAGAGAAATGGTGCCGATCGATGGCGGTCCATGAAGCGGATGGCGGCGTCGGTGAGCACGTCGGTGATGTAGCCTTTGGTCTCGATCATCGCCTGATTGTGCTGCAGCCGGGTATCGAAATAGTCGTTCCAATGCCCGGCGCAGAACCCGAGGAACTCGTCGAATCCTTGGCCGTTGGGGTCGTGCGGGAAGTGCGCGCCGTTGTGCCATTTGCCGAAGCATCCGGTCGCGTAACCGGCCCCGCGGAAAACTTCGGCGAGCGTCACCTCATCCGCCGCGAGCGTCTCGGCACCCCGGGTCACCCCGTGCACGCCTCCGCGCAGCGGGTAGCGACCGGTCAGCAAAGCCGCGCGGGTCGGCGCGCACACCGGGCTGACGAAGAACCGGTCGAACGTCGTGCCGGACTTGGCCAGCGCGTCGAGCACTGGAGTCTCTATCACGGCGTTGCCATGGGCCGAGATATCGCCCCAGCCCTGGTCATCGGTCAAGATGAGCAGGACATTGGGCATCGGATCGGCCCCGCTAGCAACGGGCGCAATTCCCAAAAAGCCGATCAGTGCGAGTAGGGAGGATGGCCGCATCGGCACCAAGCAAACACGCAGCACCCGTCCGGTCAATGGCGAAGCGCGCCGTCCCGGTCGAGGCGGAGCGCGTCACTCGGAGCCTGGTGCGAGCATCTCCAGGTGTCGGAAACGCACCTCCATCTCCTGCCCCCCATGGAGCTGGAATCCGAGGTGCCCCTCCCGCAGGCCCGGATCGTCTTTGAGCTCGACCGTTCGCGTCCCATTGACGAAGACGGCCACCCTCCCCCCGTGGGCGCTCACCACCATCGTGGACCACTCTCCCGGCCGGTAGATTTTTTCCATGAGCGCCGGATCGGACTGCGCCACCCAAGCCCGTCCGAGCGTCTCGTAGAGGCCACCGGTGGCCGCCGTCGTATCGACCTCCGCCTGGAACCCTTTGACCGCCACGGCGTGGTCCTGTGGTTCCACCCGGAAGTAGAACCCGCTGTTCCCCGCCGTCGCTTGGAAATCGAAGCGCAGCGTAAAGTTGGAGAACTTCCGATCGCTCAGGAGGATGCCGTGCCGTTTCTCGGATGCCGGGCTGGTGCCGAGAAGGATCCCGTCCGCACCCATCGTCCATTCGCCGCCCGGCGTCGCCGTCCACCCGTCCAGCGAATCGTCCTTCATAACGGGGCGCCAAACGTGCTTCCCGAGGTCTTTGATGCGGAGATTCCGCCAGTGCACCTGGGCCCCGGCAAGGTCCTTGTCGCCGATGCCATGAACCTGCAGCGCGATGAACCCTTCCTGGGTCATGGCGTCGACAAGATCGGCCGCCGGCACGTCGTTGAGCCACGTCTGGATGTGGTCGGCCACGGCGCGCACGCGGACCTTGTTCCACTCGCCCTGTTTGAATGCCGCCCGCGCATCCGCGTTCTCATCGCCCGCAAGCGGGTTGAGCCAGCCGCGCCGCCCCTCGTCGTAAATCCCCGCGGTCCACGCGCGATCGCTGGGGTCGATCTCCACCTGGTAGCCGTGCACCTGTCCGTTTTTGTAGTCGGGATCGCTGTTGCTGCGGATCTGGACGCCGGAGTTCAACCGGGGGTCGACCTTGAATTCGTACTCCAGAATGAAATCGCCGTAGAGCTTGTCGGTCGCCATGAAACTGTTCGGCGTCTTCGGGACAGCAGTTCCGGTGACGACGCCGTCCTCCACCGAATACTCCGCTTTCCCGCCGATCTGGCTCCAGCCATCGAACCGGCTGCCGGTGATGAGCGGCTCCCACGGATGGATTTCTTCTCCGGAAATCAGGATGAAGGGATCGTCGCTGGGCAGGGGCCTGACGACCTTGGGGCCGATGTCCGGAGGTTGCACCTGCGCGCGGACGGAGGGGGTTAAAACGAGGGAGACCCCTGCCAGGGCCGCCAGGATTCGATTCGGGGTTCTCATAGGCTTCTAGCGCTCGAGGAGGATTCGGCCGTCCACGACGACCATTTCGACCATGCCATCAAGCTCGGCGTTTAGCCACGGGGTATTGCAGCTTTTCGAACGAATGAATGTCTTCGTGAAGTGGCTCGACCGCGCGGGGTTGAACACCACGATCTCGGCCGCGGCCTGCCCCTCCCGCACCGCCATCGGCCCGATGCCGAGCAGGCGGCGCGGTTCGGCGGCATAGCGCCGGACGACCAGGTCCCAGCCGAAGCAACCGGTCTTCACGAAATGGTGGTGCAGGGCGGGCAACGCCGTCTCCAGGCCGGTGATACCGAACGGCGCGCTCGTGAAATCCTGGTTCTTTTCGAACTCGGTATGCGGAGCGTGGTCGGACGCGATGCAATCGACGACACCATCGACCAGACCCTGGAGCAGCGCCGCGTTGTCCTCCGCGGTACGCAGCGGCGGGCTCATCTTGTAGTTCGTGTCGTAGTCGACGATGTCGTTCTCGTTGAAGAGGAGGTGGTGGGGCGTCACCTCGCAGGTCACGGGGACGCCCGCCTCCTTGAAGCGCCGCACCGTCTCCATGCCCCGGGCGGTCGTCACGTGCTGGATGTGGAGCCGCGCCCCGGTGTACTGGGCGATGCGGATGTCCCGGTCGAGCCCGATCTCCTCGCTGATCGCGGGGATACCGGGGAGTCCGAGCGCGTAGGAGGCGCGCCCTTCGTTCATCGCCCCCTCGGCGGAAAGTTCGGGGGTCTCGCAATGCGAGGCGATGATCAGATCGAAGTTCCGTGCGTATTCCATGGCGCGGCGCAAGACGAGTCCACGCTCCACGGGGGCGCCGTTGTCCGTGATCACTTTCACGCCGCGGGCAGCCATCCCCGCGATCCCCGCCAGCTCCTCGCCGAGCCTCCCTTTGGTGATGCACCCCGCCGTGTAGACATGGCGCAGCGGCGAGTTGTCCCGGGCGTTGTCGAGAACCGATTGCACGATGCCGCCGCTGTCGATGGCCGGCGAGGTGTTCGGCATCATGAGGACCCCGGTGACGCCACCCCCGACGGCCGCAGCACTGCCGGTGGCGATCGTTTCCATGTCCTCGCGACCGGGATCGCGGAAGTGGACGTGCGTGTCGAACATACCGGGGAGGACGATCCTGCCGGAGCAGTCAATGACCCGCGCGCCGTCCGGGACTTCCGCACCGGGACGCACCTCGGTGATCGCGCCGTCCACCACGACGACGTCGGCCGGATCCAGTTTCGCGCTCTCCTCCCGCGCGATCAGTCCGCCTTGGAATACGAGGGTCATTCTGCGTGATGTGTTTCAGGTTTGAGCCAGTAGAGCGCCGCCATCCGCGTGGCGATCCCGTTCTCCACCTGCTGGTTGATGAGGCTGCGCTCGTAGCGCATCACGTCATCGACGAGTTCGACCCCGCGGTTGACCGGGCCGGGGTGCATGACCCAGAGTCCCCGTTTCGCGATCTCGGCGAACCGCTCGTCGGTCACCCCGTACTGCCGGTGGTACTCGTGGAGGCTCGGGAAGTACTGCGCCTTCTGCCGCTCCTGCTGGACGCGGAGGAGGTAGATCACGTCCGGTTCCCAGGCGAAGGCGGCGTCGAAGGTATCGAAGACCGTGAAGCGTTCCCGGGCGGCGGGTGGGACGAGCGAGCCGGGGCCGAGCAGACCGACCTCCACGCCGAGCATCTGCAAGATCGTGCTGGTGGAACGTGC
>CAZKYJ010000326.1:0-6061 GCA_964556355.1 uncultured Verrucomicrobiales bacterium
CGAGGCCGAGCACCAAGGTGAGAGCTGGAAGGGGTTTCATGACATCGCACCGATACCGACCGCCCAGCGGATTGTCAAAACGCCAGCCTCCCCCTATACTCCGCCAGCCCCGCCATGAAAACTCCAACGTTCCTCACCACACTCCTCGTCCTCTCCACCGCCACCGCGCCCGCGCCCGCGGCGCCCGAGGTCGAGTTCGCCCCGATCTACCCCAATCTCGCCAACGAGCGCCCGGTGCAGATCAGCATCCCGCCCGACGGAAGCAACCGCCGCTTCCTCGTCCAGCAAAAGGGCGTCATCAACCTCCTGCCCTCCGATCTCGATTCGACGGCCAACGAGGCTCCGGTCTTCCTCGACCTGACCGAACGCCCGCTCATCGACAACGCGTTCGAGGAGGGGCTTCTCAACCTCACTTTCCACCCGGACTTCGCCGCCAACCGGAAGTTCTACATCTACCACACCATCCAGAACCCGAAGCGCAGCCGCGTCACCGAGTTCCTCGTGAGCGCCGACGATCCGAACAAGCCGGACCTCTCCACCGAGCGCGTCCTCCTCGAAGTGCCCCAGCCGTTCTGGAATCACAACTCCGGCAACATGGAGTTCGGCCCGGACGGCTACCTCTACATCTGCCTCGGCGACGGCGGCAAGGGCAACGACCCGCACCACCTCGGCCAGAACCTCTGGGTGCACAACGGCAAGGTGCTGCGCATCGACGTCAATAGCACGCAGGGCGACCTCGCCTACGCCATCCCGCCCGACAACCCGTTCGCCAAAGAGGAGGGTGTCCGGCCCGAGATCTACGCCTACGGCCTACGCAACCCGTGGGGCATCCACTTCGATACCGAGGGTCGCCTCTGGCTCGCCGACGTCGGCCAGGGTCTCTGGGAAGAGATCGACATCATCACCGCCGGCGGCAACTACGGGTGGAGCTACCGCGAGGGGGCGCACGACTTCGACCTCGCCCCGGGCGATCCCCCGAAGGACGCCCAGTTCATCGACCCGATCCACGAGTACGACCACACCAAAGGCATCTCCATCACCGGCGGCTACGTTTACACCGGGGACGGTATCCCCGACCTGAAAGGCTACTACCTCTACTCGGACTTCGGGTTCGGCACCGTCTGGGCGCTCAAGTACGAGGGTGGAAAAGTGACCGACGACGTCGTCCTTCGCGAGGGAACGCCGGGGCAGCCCTTCAAGCCCACCGCCATCTCGCCTGACATCGACGGCGAACCGCTCCTCCTGTCCTGGGACGGACGGCTCTTCAAGATCGTCAAAAAGTAGCCGTTGCCCGCCTTGCCACTTTCCGCCGTCCGCGCGGCCTTCGAGGCCCAGTCGTGGCAGTTCCACGAGGTTCCCGACCGGGACAACGTCATCGAGGCCGAATTCGAGGCGCATCACACGCGCGTCCCGCTCCACGTCCAGGTCTTTCCCGAGCTCAATGCGGTTTCGGTCGTCTCCCGCTCGGGAAACCCGGTGCCGGGCTCGCATCTCCCGGCGGCCTGCGAGCTGGTGCTGCGCGCCAACCAGGCGCTGACGGTGGGAAATTTTGAGATCGACTTCGACCACGGCAATACCGTCCTCTACCGCGCGACGAACCTTTTCACCCTCAACGCCGCCCCGGACAAGAGCATCGTCGCCGGGCTCGTCCATTCGGCGGTGGCCGAGATCGACCGGCTGACGCCGGCGCTGAGCATCGTCATAGGCACCCCACCCGCCCGGCTTGCCGCCCTCGACCTCCGGGCGCTCCTCGCCCGCGACGACCTCCTCCCGCCGCTCCCGGAATCCCCCGCTTGAAACTCCAATCCTGAAACCTCAAACTCGGGGATCTGAAAACACTCCTCCGCACTGCCCCGAGCCTCCTCAACTACACCGGGTTGCTCTCCGTCGCCCTGATCACCGGCGTCGGCGGCTACTACTTGGGAGCGCAGGACGGCTGGTACGCGTTCGGGGGGATCTCGCTGGCCAGCTTCCTCTTCACCTACGCCTGCTTCCACCGCTCGTGCACCGAATACATCGTGACGGAGGCACGGGTCGAGGTCATCGCGGGATTCCTGCGAAAAAGTTCGTTCGAGGTACGCGTCTGCGACATCCGCGCCATCAACGTCCGGCAGAGCGGTCTCAAGGGCCTCCTCGGCATCGGCACCGTCGAGTTTGCCTCGGCGGGCAGCGACTCCATCGAAGTGTCCTTCCCCAACGTCCGCCGCCCCCACCGGATCAAAGCGCTCGTCCGGCAGTTGCAGGACAACGCGTAGCCCGATCCCGCTCCCCGATTAATCCGAGAGATTTGGCCTATCTCTTCCCGTTTCAACGCCGTTGGGGATGCGGGGTGCAACCCCATCCCGTGACTCCCCGTGTACCACCGCAGAAACATCCTCCCCACCGTCCCAGATCCCACACCTCCCAACTCCCGGCGCGACGGGTTGCTCCCCGAGCACCCGAGCGAGCGCATCCGGATCGCCCTCATCATCGACGGGCTCCGGCACGAGGCACTCGTCCTCGGGCGGGACTACCTGATCCTCCGGCACCACGCCCCGGTGCCCCCGGGCCCGGCGCAGGTCGCCGTCACCACCGGCGGCCAAAAAGAGCGCCGCGCTCCGGTCACCGTGACCGGCCAGCGGATGACGGCCAAAGGACTGAGGGTCACGCTGGAGATGGCGTAGCCGGCCCGGCGCCGTAATTCCGGTAGATTGCGCTTGGCCGCCCGCCCGCCCCGCGTAGCATGGATCCCCATGGCCACCTCCCCGAGCGACCAGATCGCACTCCTCATCGACGCCGACAACGCGCCGGCCTCCAAAATCGAGTTCATCATCGCCGAGCTGGCCAGCCACGGAATGGTCAACATCCGCCGCGCCTACGGTAACTGGAAGAAAAAAAGCCTCGCCGGGTGGGAGCAAGTTCTCCACGAATACGCCATCCAGCCGCAGCAGTTCTTCGATCTCGTCAAGGGCAAGAACGCCACGGACATGGGCCTGCTCATCGACGCCATGGACATCCTCTACACCAAGGAGGTCGATACCTTCTGCCTCGTTTCGTCGGATTGCGATTTCACGCCCCTCGCTCTCCGGCTCCGGGCGGAGGGGAAAAAGGTGATCGGTTTTGGCGATCAGAAGACGCCCGCCGCGTTCACCGCGGCATGCTCGCATTTCCTCTACCTCGATGGCGAAGCGCCGTCCGACGCCGCGGCCGCGGCCAGATCGAAGACCCCGTTGACCCTCGAGCTCAACCCGAAACTCATCAGCACGCTGCGCAGCGCCGTGAAAGCCGCCGCCGACGAGGACGGATGGGCCCCGCTGGCGCCGGTGGGTTCGCTCATCTCGAATCAGGGGTCATTCGACCACCGCACCTACGGCTACAAAAAGCTGAGCGACCTCTTCGATGCGATCGACCTTTTCGAGCTGAGGAAATCCGGGAACGGATCCCAGACCCAGTTCCACGTCCGGCTGAAGTAGCCGACCGATCCTGGGGAGAATCGCCCGCGCCCCGCCGGATCCGTGTAGATTCCCCCGACCATGGACGACGAATTGCCCCTCGATTTCTCCCGACCACCCGAGGCACCGCAGCCGCGTGCGCGGGACGAAGAACCCGCCCCACCCGTCCAGCAGGGCTTGGATTTTACCGGCATCGGCCGCCCCGCGCGGGCCCGCCGGGCAGGGCCGGACGGCGTCGACCGCTGGCGCGCCGAGCGCCGCGCCCAACAGGAGAAGCTCGCCTACGACATCGGCCTGCCCTTGGGGCAAGCGGTCTATTGCGACCTGAAGGATGGTTCTTCCCTCAAAGGAACCCTCCGGCTCCATGAAGAAGCGTGGCTGCGAAGCCCGAAAGCGAGCCACCTTCACAAGATCATGCTCCGGATCGGAAGGGCCACCTTCGAAGCGTCCGACATCTCCAGCTGCTCGACTATCTGACGGCACAGGATCGATTGGATCAATAAAATCTAAAGAAATATCGATAGGCGCAGCGACCGATCACGGGCAAGTGTCCGGGCGTGGGAGGGCACGAAACTTACACCGACCGTGAGCTGACCCGCGACGACCTCGATCGGCTGGTCGCGGCGGGCATCGTTCGTGGAGATCGCGGCGCCGCACTGGTGGCCGCCTTCCGGGAATCGGTCGAATGGCGCGGGTGGCTGGCGACGTGGGTGGCCGCCTTGGGAGGAACGTTTGTCCTCGCTGGGATCATCTTCTTCTTCGCTTGGAACTGGAAGGAGATGTCCCCGCTGGTCCGCTTCGGCGTCCTGGGCGGTGGGGTCGCCCTCGCCTCGGTCGGCGCTGCCGTCGCCGGGAAGAACGTCGCGCTGCGCCAGTGGTGCCTCATGACGGCGGCGGTGCTGACCGGCGTCCTGCTGGCGGTCTACGGCCAAGTCTACCAGACGGGCGCGGACGCCTTCGAGGTCTTCGCGCTCTGGGCGGCGCTGATCATCGGCTGGGTGGTGACGGCGCGCTTCGCGCCGCTTTGGCTTCTCTGGCTCGCGGTGCTACAAACGGCGATGGCGACCTACGGCGGGCAGGTGCTCGTGCCGGAGGGCGTCCTGCGATGGCCCGCCGTGTTCCTCGCTATCGGTGGTGTGATGGCCGCCTTTTTGCTCGTGCGCGAGTGGCTGGCACCGCGCGCGCCGTTCGGGTGGCTGGAGGGTGAGTGGCTCCGCATCGCACTGGTGGCCGCCACGCTCTTCTGGCTGACGGCCGTTCCCTGGCAACTGATTTTCCGCCACCGGTGGGAACCCGAAAACCCGTGGATCGTCGTCGTCCTCGGTACCCTCGCCTGGACGGCCGCCGTCATCGGTGGCGCGATTGGCTACACCCGCTTCCGCCCGTCCCTCACCTGCGTTGGACTCTGCGTGCTCTCGGCGCTTGGGATCAGCGTGACCGCGTTCGCCGAGAGGGTGTTCGACGCCTCGATGAGCGATGCGGGCGCATGGCTGCTCGTCGGCATCTTCGCACTGGCCGCCTCCGCCGGGGCCGCCGTTCTCATCGGCAGGGCCGCCCGATCCATCTCCCACCAAGAATCGATTCCTCAGAGATGAAGCTTCGGTCACTCGAGAGAGACGGCTATCTAGCCGCCGGGAGAACGCTCGAGGAAGCGGCCGCCCTCCTCGCCGGGGGCGAAGGCAATCGGGAGGATAATCCCCCGTGGATGGCCCGGGTGATGATGGCGCTGGGGGCCTGGCTGGCGGGCGTTTTCTTTGCCGGCTTTCTCTTCGTGATCCTCGATTTGGAGAGCGGCCCCGTCGCGGCCGCCATCGGGCTTCTCCTGGTATCTGGCAGCATCGCCCTCATCCGGGCGCGCCGCGGCCTCTTCCTCGACCAACTGGCGCTGGCCGTCGGCTTCTCGGGCCACCTGCTCGTCTTTTTCGGTGTGTTCGACTTGGGCGACGCCAAGGCGTTCATGGCACCACTCATCGCGGCCTTCGTCCTCTGCACCCCGGTCTACTGGCTGAGCCGGCACCCCGCCCAGAGGTTCCTTTCGGTCTTCTGGATTTCGGCCACCTGGTGGCTGACTTGGATCGACGGTTTGGAACTCGATTCGGCAAATCCGCTGCTCGCCGCCTCCTTCGCTCTGGCCGTGGTCCTCGCAGGCCTCTCGGGCCGCTTTTGTGATCGCTGCTGGACTCCGGCGTTCTGGGGGGGGCTCGTGGGCTTGCTCGGCACCCTCCACTGGGCCACCTATCTCCCGGACGCGCACCGCGCGAGCATCGGCGTCAGCCAGCCGGCCGGGATCCTCGCAGCCATCGGGTTCGGCGCCCTCCTCTGGCACCTCGTCCAGCCGGCGGGGCGCGCCGCCCTCGCCGTCGGCGCCTTCGTCCTCCTCCTCCTCGGGCTGGGTCTGGCGGGGGCCGCTGGGTGCACGGTCGCCCTCGGGCTCTTCGCGGTCGCCCACGCCCGGCAAAACCCCCTCCTCGAACGGGCTGCGGTGGTCACATTCGGGCTGTTCCTGATCGTTTTCTACTACCAGGTGGAGCTGTCGCTCGGCGCGAAATCCAGCTTCCTTATCGCGTCCGGGATCCTCCTCCTCGCGGTCCGCGCTCTCACTACCAGCACTCCGAAACCGACCGTACCAT
>CAZKYJ010000327.1:0-6061 GCA_964556355.1 uncultured Verrucomicrobiales bacterium
CGGGATGTTCGCCCGCCTAGCCCCCCGCTCCGGGGAAAGCTACGGCCTCACCGAACGGGAGACCGAGATCCTCGAGCTCATGGTTAAGGGCCTCATCAAAAAGGAGATCGCCGACCGCCTCGACATCAGCTTCCACACCGTCGATACCCACCTCCGCAACATCTACACGAAGCTGCACGTCAACACGCAGACCGGGGCCGTCGCCAAAGCCATCCGTGAGGGAATCGTGCGGTAGCCGGACGGACCTAGCGCCGCCTGCGGGCGAAAAGCACACCCGCCAGGCCGAGCAGGCCGAGCACCCCCGGCTCTGGGACCGGGAGCCCGACCTGGAAGTTGTCGCTCCACTGCCGGTCGTTGCCGTTGCCTCCGGTACCGACAAAGGCATTGTTCAAAATCCCGGCGTAGGCACCGCCATTCACACTCGTGAGGTCGAGGGTTCCCAGCGAAACCTCGTTGGCATAGACTTCGAGAATCTGGTTGGGGACATCGACGCGGAGGGCGTAGTTGTTCCATTCATTCGCCAGCGGGATCGTCGAGACCAAGCCGGTGTCAAACTCGCCCACATTGGTGTTGAAGAGCCCGATGTCCGGGCGTCCCACCTGGCCGGTGGTGCGGAAGAAAACCGAAATGTTCCCCGCCGCGAAAATGTTCCCCGCCGCCGAGCCAACGGTGATATCGACGCGGTCGGGCTGCTGGACGTAGTCCGTCTGGATGATGAAACTGTCGCTCAGGCCGTAGGGGATCCCCCAGTCCCCGTTGCCGCCGCGCTGGGTGAAGCCAGTCTCGCTGCCGGCGCCGCTGGAACCCGGATAGGGGGCAGTCGCGGTGGGGAGATTCACAGCGTCGGTGTTGATCGACCATCGTGATGCCGGCTCCGGCCCGTCGCCCCAGGACGCGGCGGGATTTCCGTAGGTGTTCTCAACCGCGCCCACTCCCGCGGGCAGCGGGAACGTTCCCGGAAGGTAGGACTGGCGCTCGGCCGTGGCGGCGCCGGCCCCGATGGTGAACGTGTCGCTCAACTGCAGGGTGCCGATGAGACTGGAGTTCCCGACCGCGACCGCGGCACCGGCAGCCGGGACGCCCGCACCGAGGAGAGCGAGAGCGAGGGCGGGTATGGCGGGAGGCGAAGGGAGTTGGCTGGCTTTCATCGATTGACGGATCGGATGGTATTGAGGAGGGGTAAAGGATAGGGAATCGGTGATGCTCGCGTCCAGCCCGCGATCACGGGCTAGCGCTCCCGAGATCGACGACGCGGAAATACAGTTCGGACGGCGCGCTCCCGCCGAAGAACGCGTTCAGTTCCAACGGCTCGGGCGTGGAGGTCGAGGTTCCGCCGGAGGGCACGACATCGACCATCGCAAACCAGGAACCGAGCGCGATGGAACCCTGGATCCGGTAGCGGCGCGCCGGGCGCGATCGCCACGTCAGCGAGACCTCGCCGGTGCCCGCGACATAGGAAACCTCCGTGATCTGGATGAGTGCGCCGGCTTCCGATGCAGGGGTGCCGACCTGGAAGTTGTCGCTCCACTGCCGGTCGTTGCCGGAGCCGCCGGTGCCGACGTAGGCGTTGCTCAAAATCCCGGCGTAGGCGCCGCCATTGAGGGTGGCAAGATCGAGCACGCCCAACGAGATCTCGTTGGCGAAGACTTCGATAATATCGCCGGGAACATCGATCCGCAGCGCGTAGTTGTTCCACTGCGAGGCCGATCCGATGGGAGACTCGAGGCCGGTGTCGAACTCGCCCGCTACCACGTTGAAGATCCCGACCTCGGGCAAGGCCGGGTGGTTGTCGATACGGATGAAGACCGAAAGGTTGTCCGCCGCGAAGATGTCGCCGGGGGTCCCACCCACGGTGATGTCCACCCGGTCGGGCTGCTGGACATAGTCGGTCTGCACCACGAAATGGTTCGTCAAACCGTAGGGGATCCCCCAGTCCCCGTTGCCACCGCGCTGGGTGAAGCCAGTATCGCTGCCGGCGCCGCTGGAACCCGGATAGGGGGCAGTCGCGGTGGGGAGATTCACAGCGTCGGTGTTGATCGACCATCGTGATGCCGGCTCCGGCCCGTCGCCCCAGGACGCGGCGGGATTTCCGTAGGTGTTCTCAACCGCGCCCACTCCCGCGGGCAGCGGGAACGTTCCCGGAAGGTAGGACTGGCGCTCGGCCGTGGCGGCGCCGGCCCCGATGGTGAACGTGTCGCTGTAGTGAAGTTCGCCGATAAGCGCCGATTCGCCGACGCGCACGCCGGCGCCGCCCATCGGGCCGTCGATCTCCGGCACCTCGACCTCCGCGAAGTGGGCGGCCACGCGGGCGGCGGAAAGCGGGTAATTGTAGATGGCCGCCTCGTCGATCGTGGCGGGCGGCGTCGGCTCGCGGAGGTCGCGCCCAATGAAAATGGCGTTGTCGCTATTGACCGCCAAACCGGTGTTGGAACCGGTCGCGCTGACGGCTCCGTCAAGGTAGAGCACCAGTTCGCCCGTGGATGAGTTCCAAGTTGAGACGACGTGGTGGACGCCGCCGTCACCAATCCCCACCCCGACCGAATCGACAGCCACCACCCCGGCGTCGGTCTGGGTGTGGGCGCGGACGAGGCCGCCCGAACCGGCGTAGACCATGAGCATGAAGTCACCTTCGCCCTCGGCGTCGCCCACCAGGTTCACGAAGCCGCCTGGCGATGAGTTCAATCTCACCCAGAACTCCACGCTGAACCCGCCGCCGTCCATCTTCTCGAACGGTGCCGTTGCGATCTGCCCCTGCCCGGCGAACAACACGGCGGTATCCATGTCCGGGAGCACCAGCGAGCCATCGCCAAAGGTGACCGCATCGGTCGCCACGCCGTCGTGCCCGTTGCCCGTCTCGTCGACCGCACCAGGACCGGCGTCCCCCAGCCGCCAGTAGGCCACCGGCGCGTCCGCCAGCACCTCGGAACGGTATTGCGCATGGGTCAGCCCCGGAGACAGGACGAGCGCCAGGAGGAAGACGGAGAGTTCGGAGAAAAACTTCATCGATGGAGGTTACCCGGACGCTACCCCGCTCCCCGCGTATCTGTCCATCCCGCGATCACGGTAGTTTTCGAACGGACCACCTCAAAGCTTCTGGCTATCCTTCCCTCCATGCTCCCCCGAAGCAGCCCGCTCGACCGGTGCCGATCGCTCCTCGCCGCCGCGTCCCTCCCCATCGCCGCCGTCCCAGCATCACCGGACAGCGTCGTCGTATTCAACGAGATCCACTACCACCCCTCCGACTCCACCGGAGGCAGCGAGTGGCTCGAATTCTACAACCAGATGGGCATCATGATCGACCTCTCCGGATGGAAGGTCTCCGGTGCCGGCTACACGTCTCCGCAGGGCACGTTCATCCAACCCGGCGCCTATCTCGTCGTCGCCAAGACCCCCGCGCAAGGCCCGCTCGACCCGTTCTCCGGAAGCCTCCGCAACGGCGGCGAACGACTCGTGCTCGCCAATCACTCCGACCGGCTCATGGACGAGGTCGACTACGGCGACTCGGGGCGCTGGCCCGTCGCTCCCGACGGGTCCGGTGCCACCCTCGCCAAGCGCCCCCCCTCAGCCCCAGTGGTTCCCCCGATCTCTGGGCCGCCTCCGCCGAGCTTGGCGGCACTCCCAGCGCTGCGAACTTCCCCGATGCCATCGCCCCCCAACCCACCACGACCGAATCGCTTCTCGTCCTCGCTTCCAGCTGGCGCTTCAACGAATCTGGCACCAACCTCGGCCCGGGCTGGGCGACGTCGGCCCACCCCGTCGATGGCACCGCCTGGCGGAGCGGCCCCAGGATCCACGCCTTCGAAAGTAGCCTCGTTGCGCCCATCGGCAAAAACCTCCGCTTCCCCAACCTCAACAACCCGTTCGTCGTCACCTACTACTTCGAGAGCGAGTTGGCCGAGCTACCCAAACTGGCCCACGAGTTTTGAGAGTCTCGGACGTTCGGGTTTAGGTTTGAAGTATCGCACTTTGAGCGAAGCGAAGTCAAGCAGCGGCCCTGGCATAGGCCAGCGGGGTTTCCAGGCTCAGGCTCTTGTGGGGGCGCACGGCGTTGTATGCGCGCCGCCAGTCCCCGATCACCACCCTCGCCACGGAGAGCGTCCAGAGCTGCTCCCTGTCGAGGCATTCGCGCCTGAAGCTGGAGTGGAAGCTCTCGATGAAGCCATTTTGCCACGGGCTTCCCGGTTCGATGTAGAGGGTCTTGATCCCGGTCCACTTCATCCAGCCCCGCAGCAGGCTCTGGATGAACTCGGAGCCGTTGTCGCTGCGGATGTGCTCCGGGGCTCCGTGGATGCCGATCAGTCTCCGCAGTTGCCGGCGGACCTCGGCCGCGCGGATGCGCCGATCGACGTGGATCAGGTGGTTCTCGCGGGTGTATTCATCGACCACCGTCAGCATTTTGAGGCTACCGCCGAGCACCGTGCGATCGTGGATGAAGTCCCAGATCCAGACGTGCCCGCGGTGGGTGACCTTGGTCGGCAGTCCGGTGCTCATACCTCTTCTTTCTCGCTTCGGTTTGCGCTTGGGCACCCTCAGCCCCATCTCCCGGCGCAGGGTTGCCACCGGCCTCTTGCCGACCTTCCAGCCTTCCTCGCGCAACAGCTCGGCGATCTTCGCGTAGCCCCACGCGCTGTGTTCTTCCGAGACACGCCGCACTGCCGATCTCAGCCGCACCATCCAGGCATCCGGCTCTCTGGCCTGATAGCGGTAGGTCGAGCGCTGCAGGCGGAAGTAGCGGCAGGCCTGCCGGCCAGAACATCGCTGCTCAGAGACGAAGCCCCCTGCCACCTGCCACCTGCCACCTGCCACCTGCCACCTGCCGCTTGTGCCCCGGGCTTACAGCTTTTCTTCAAGAGCCTCCTACAGGATCTCCATGCCGAGCACCTGGTCGGCCACGATCTTCTTCAGCCTCGCGGTTTCCTTCTCCAGTTCCTTGAGCCGCTTGGCCTGGCTGACATCCATCATGCCGAACTCCTTGCACCAGCGGTAATAGGTCTGCTCGCTGATGCCGTGCTCGCGGCAGACCTGCTGCATGCTCTTGCCGCCCTCCGCATTGCGCAGGATGCGGATCCTCTCCTCGGTCGTGTGACGTTCGCTTTTCTTTCTGGTCTGGGTCTTTTCGGGTTGGTTGTTGGGCACCACACTCTCATTCAAAATGGGCCAGTTTTCAGGCGCTCGGCCAACGTAAAAGCGCACACCGAAAGCCGCGACAGCGGCTGGAGGAGTTCGATGCAGTGAATTGTTCGCTTTTCCCGTCATGCCCGGAAGGTCTTGTTTTCGGAGAGATGGTGATTTCTTTATTCATGTCTTTGTGGAGCATGGCGCCTACAAGTTCATCTCATGAATAGGCTTCCGCCAATTGATTTTCGTTTTTTCTTGTATTCCAACTTTATCGTCTTGATCTGAGCTTTGAGGCTTTGTTGCGCCTCTTTATCATTCTCAGCGCGAAGCAATTTCCTAATTTCTTCTATCGCCTCGCGCTCCTCAACACGCAATGCCTTGAGGTACGAATCTCCTCCGCCAGCACATATTCCGTTGTTGTTGAGATTCTTCATTTTAGTCAGCGAACAGTGTAATTCGCTTTCGTGTTATGCGCGATACGTGTCGATGTCGATGGATGCGCCGGTGTCTGCGATAAAACCCACAACATCCTGACTGAATCCAATCGCAGGAGTTGAGACACCGTCGGAGATCGGAAGATCAAGAACGACTTGGAAAGTTGCGGTCGCACCATGTGCTCGAACTGCTTCCGCAATCTGCTGGGAATGGGTTTTGAGTTGGGAATAGACGGCCTCGGCGAGTTCGTAGAAATCGACGGACCGATCGTCTCCCTCCGCATGAGTCTGTGCGAATCTAAGTATCGAAGTCTGGGGTAAACGGCGTCCTGCGTCACGGGAGTGCTTTGCAAGACTTCTCGTCGGCGCAAGCCCGATCTCTGCTGCCACCACATCAGGGTCGAATTCGCCGTAGATCCCGAAATAGACGTAGTTGTTCGAAGGCATCTCTTTCCGAAGCGTCCGAGCGCTGGCACCCGCTACCGGGAGCGCCGCGTCGCAACAGGGCT
>CAZKYJ010000328.1:0-6059 GCA_964556355.1 uncultured Verrucomicrobiales bacterium
GCAATCCCGTCGCCCACCCCGACGTCACTGTCTTCGAGAACGGCGCCAGCGTCTCCACTTCGCGCGCCGGATCCGACGGCACCTACTTTGTCATTATCCACGCAACCTCCGGATCCTACTCGGTCGTCGCCACCCTCGGCCACCTCAGGGGCACCTCCGCCGAATTCCCCCTCGCGGAGGCGACCACCACGGTTGATATGACGGTTTTCGACGACCTCAGGATTGCCGGCCTCGTCGTCACCGCCGACGGTTCCCCCCGCGCGGGAGTCCGGGTGGAGGCGGTCAATCTAGAGGGGACGCCGGCCTCGTTCTGCGTCACTAACCACAACGGCGAGTTTTTCATCCGCTCCCTCCCCGACGGCACCTACACGCTCCAGTCCGCCGCGAGGTCAGGCCCTGTCCCGTTCGATATCGAACGCCCGATCGACGCCGCCGCAGGTGCGCCGGCCACGGGGATCGAGATCGTGCTCCCCCTCGAGGATGTCCCTGCGCAGCCCGTGTCACTCCCTCCGAACAACGTCCTCACCCTGGCTGGCGACGGCTCCTACATCTCCCTTCCGGACGGCATGTTCGCCGAAGTCCAACAGGCCACTATCGAAGCGTGGGTCCGCTTCGATCACCTCGACTTCACCCAGCGCTTTTTCGGCTATGGCACCGGAACGGGCGACCTCTCGCTCGCCGCCGCCGTGCCCGACTCCACCCTCCGGTTTGCCGTTTTCACGCCCGACAACGTCCCGGATCGCCTCGACGCTCCGGGCGTCATCGAAGCCGGCCAATGGTGCCATGTCGCCGTCTCGGTAGACGACACCGGCACCACCCTCTACTTCAACGGTACCCCGGTCGGAACCGTTCCCAATCACCTCGGCTTCGACGACCTGGCACCCGACGGTGCCGCCTTCCTCGGCTTCTGGCACCAGTCCTCGACCTTCGCCGGGAGCATGGACGAAGTGCGCGTGTGGGCCGGCCCCCGCACCGCCGGAGAAATCCGCGCAAATATGTACTCACGCCTCACGGGCGACGAACCAGGCCTCGCCGCCCTCTGGAACTTCGACGACCCCGTCGACCCGCTCGCCGACGCCACGCCGAACCGGTTCGCAGGGCGGATCAGCTCCACCTTCCTTCCCGCGTCACCCGCGGCCGCGGATGCCCTCGTCGTCCAGCATCCGGTTCCCACTTCGGATGATGCCATTGCCCATTGGGTCAACATCAGCGGCAGCGCCGTGGATGTCGATGGGCGGGTCCTCACCGAAGCCGTCGTGACGCTCTCCTACCCACCCGACGCCGGCGCTCAGACGGGATCAGACAGCGCTCGGGCGTCCGACGCCGACGACGCCGAACTGTCGTTACCGGTCAGCGAACGCGGCACTTTCACCTTCCTTTTGCCCGCAGCCCAAGTCACCGCGCGGCTCAGCGCCACCGATGGCGAACTCTCCTCCGAATCAGTGTCAGTCCAACTCGACCAGTCGGAAACCGATGCCCGCCTCGTCCTCAAGGACGCCGCGCCGCTGTCGGGCTACGTCCGTACCCCCGACGGTAGCTCGGTCTCCTACGCGGTCGTCGACGCCATCCCCAAAAGCAGCGGAATCGCCGATACCGCCTCGCCCGGGCTTCTCGCCAGCTTCTACAAAGGCGACAGGCTGGGTGGCTTCGACGAGATCCCGTCCGAACAGAACCCCGATCTGATCCGTGTCGATCCGCTCGTCGACTTCCCCCTGAAGAGGGACAGCATCACTGCCGACCACCCCGAGATACGCACTCCCTACTCTGCCCGCTGGACGGGCACCCTCCACGTCGACCGGGCCGGTGAATACACGCTGTTCGTCGCCGCCAACGACACCGCCCGGCTTTTCGTTGATGCCGTGCTCGTCGTCGAACCCCGCGACCTCCCGACCACCGTCTCCGATCTCGAGGCCGGAGAACGCTCTGGCACCGTAAACCTGGAACCTGGCGAACACGACCTCACCCTCGAGTTCTACAACAACGGTGGCCGCGACGGCCTCCGCCTCGCCTGGTCGAACGCCGGATCCCCGAAATCCGTCATCCCGACTTCTGCACTCACCCACCGCAAACAACCGCCTAGGAAAACCACCGTCATCGCCGATGCCCGTGGGCGGTTCCGCTTCCCACACCTCAACGAAGGCACCTACTCACTCCACACCCACATCCCCGGCGGCTTTGTCCGCTGGGAAAATGGCAGCGAGATCGCGGTCACCCACGGGGTCGAGAACCCTGGTGTTAATCTCACCGTCCCACCGTACAAAAAAGGGCGCTGGCAGGCCTTCACGCACGAAGACGGCCTCGCCGGCGACACGGTGAGCGAGATTTACCAGTCGCCTTCAAAGGTCTTCAGCTTCGCCACCGATTTTGGTCTGTCCCGCTTCGATGGCCGCAGCTTCCAGACCCTCAACCTGTCGGATACACAGCCCGCGCAACTTGTCTCGACTATCACCGAGGATCGGGAGGGAAACCTCTGGACCATCCGGGCGGGCACGATTTCGCGCTCCGTTCTCCCTCCAGCCGGCAGCGGCCGGTCGCCCGAAACCCGCTCCTTCACCACGGCTGATGGCCTCCCATCCGACACCGGGTTGAGCCTGCTGACCGACGAGCACGGGACGGTCTGGGCCGGCACCAGCGCGGGTCTCGCGCGCTTCGACCCGTCCTCTGGCAAGTTCGTGAGCTCCACCGTCCGTCCCATCGATGTCTCGCCCGCCGACCCTCCGGGACAGTTCGATGCAAGCCTCCATGGGATGGCATCCATCATCGCCTTCCCGCCACCCGACCCCGACAAGAGTCCCCCGCTCGCCACCGCCCTCCAACTCGGCGGCTCAGAAGCCTGGGCAGATTCGCAGCCGCTCGACCTCGAGACCACCCAGCTCACCGTCACCGCATGGGTTTACCCGGCAGGCACCCAGGTCGACAGCGCCCACATCGTCAGCGCCCGCGGCGGCGGCGGCGACGTCTTCGGCCTCCACCTCGACAACACCGCCACCGACCTCCACTACACCTGGGCCGACGCGCCCGCGACCTACCGCTGGGCCACCGGGATTTCGCTGCCTTCAGATCGCTGGTCGTTTGTCGCCCTCTCGGTCAGCGCCGATTCCGCTACGGTCATCGTCGATAGCGGCGACGGCCTGCGCACCAACTCACACTCGATCGAGCACTCCACCATGCGCTTCTCCGGTCCCCTCCAGTTTGGACGCGACGGCCGGGGCGACAGGTTCTGGAACGGCTTCATCAGCGACGTCCGCATGTGGGATCAGTCCCTGGATGAGACCCAGATTCTCGCCCAACGCTTCTCCTCTACCATCCCGACGGGCACGCCTCCGCCACTCATTCGCTGGAGGCTCGACACCGCTTCTCCCTCCGCGGCCGCGGCTCCGATCTTCCCTTATCCGGTCAACCTGTTGGAACCCGCCCCGGACAACAACTTCTGGGCGATCTCTCAGAACTATCTCTCGCTCTTCGATCCGGACGACATTTCCACCCCCGTGCGCAGCGTCCCCACACGCCAGATCGCCGACGACATCCAATTCTCGACCGCCACCGCAGCCGCCGACGGCTCGCTCTGGCTCCGCGCCGCCAACGGCGCAAGGCACGTTACCTTTGCCCCGCTGTCGGCCAGCGGCAGCCATCCTCCCCCCGAGCAGCCACTCGTCTCGTCGACCTTGCTCACCACGGCCGACGGCCTCGCCCACCCTAATATCTCCTCTATCCGAACCGCTCCCGATGCCAGCGTCTGGTTCACCTACAGCATTCCCTCCGATGTCAATCTACCCGCCCTTACACGGTGGGACGGCACTGCCTCCATCCACTTCGGCCCCCAGGACGGCATCACCACCAACCGGGCTCTCGCGCTCCACATCGACGAAAAAGGCGGCATCTGGACCGGCACCCTCAATGGCGTCTTCCACTACGACGCGGTCTCCGTGGCCACCATCGGCGAACAGGAGGGGCTCGACCCCGGCCCCGTCCGTCAGATCGTCACCACCAGCGACGGCGGCGTCTGGATCAATGCCGGCGACGGCATCGGCGGCCAGGGCAAGCTCTCCCATTTCGACGGTACCAACCTCACCAAACTTTCGCTCGACAATGGCCTCGTCGGCGTCCGCCCCGGCGACCTCTACGTCGATCAGGACGGCACGTTGATCGTCTCGGACGCCGCCGGGGGCTTACCGCTCGTCCGCCACAGCCCAGCCCAGCCAGGCCAGCCGACGAACGTCCGGTTCTCGCCGATCGAGGGCTCGGGTCCAGCCCTCCGCCTCGCGCGCTCCACCGACGGCGATCTCTGGTACGGCAGCACGAAGGGCGCCTTCATTCTCGGCAGGGCCGACGCCCCGCCCGGCCGGGAAATCGGTCTGGTCTACCGGGCAGAAGCCGCCCCCCGAGGTATTATGTTTTTCGTCGCAATCGAAGACGACATACCCAGCCTCTGGCGCTTCCAGCCATCCACGAAAGACCGGTCGTCGGGCACGTGGTCGAAGATCGGCGATCCGCAGAGTCTCGTCGGCAATGACGCCTCCGGTGCTTTCATCCTCCGCTCCCTCGCCTCTCGGCAGGACGGCGCCCTCCTCCTCGCCACCATGCGGGGGATGCGCCTCCTCAAACCCGGAGCCTCCCAGGCCGAACCTTGGCCGACCGACCTCGCCAGGCTCAATTTCATCCGCTGCTTCGACGTCCACGTCGACCGCGACAACGACGTCTGGATCGCCTCGGCCGAGGGGGTCTTCCACACGGACGGCACCGCCTGGTCGAAACTCGATCAGCGCGATGGCCTCCCAGAAAACGCCATCAATGCCATCACCACCGCCACCGACGGCACCGTGTGGGCCGGCACCTGGTCGTCCGGCGCCTTCGCCTACCACCCTTCGAAAACCTTGCCCGTCGCCCCGTCCATCACGGTGAAATCCGACCGCACCTCGTCCGCGGGCACCTCGACCATCCTCGCCAACCAGCGCACTACCTTCAGCTTCGATGTCGCCGACCTTTACACCCAAGTCGAAAAACGCCAGTTCCGCTCCCAGGCGTTCAAGGGCGCAAGATCAGCCGCAGAGCTCGACGCCGGTTGGGGCTTCCCGTCCACCACGACCAGTATCGAGCTTCCCTTCGCAGAGCCTGGCACCTGGACTGTCGCCGTCCAGTACATCGACCGCGACCTCAACTACTCGCCTCCGGCCTTCGCCACCATCGACGTCAAGCTCCCCTGGCATGCCAACGCCAAAATTATCGTCCCCGCCGGCCTCAGCATTGCCGGCCTCCTCGGCTGGGCCGTCCTCGCCAGCATCCTCTACGCCCGCAAACGCCGCGAAGCACAGCGCCTCCGCGAACAGATGCTCGAACAGGAACACGACGCCCGCATCGCCCTCGAGGGAAAAAACCGCGAACTCCACTCCGCCAAGGAGGCCGCCGACGAGGCCAACAAAGCGAAGAGCACCTTCCTGGCCAACATGAGCCACGAGCTCCGCACCCCCCTCAACGCGATCATCGGCTACTCCGAAATGCTCCAGGAGGAAGCCGCCGACACCGGACAGGACGATTTCGTCCCCGACCTCGAAAAGATCCACAGCTCCGGGCGCCACCTCCTTGGCCTCATCAACGACATCCTCGACCTTTCGAAAGTCGAAGCCGGAAAGATGTCGCTCTATCTCGAAGACTTCGCTGTCCCGGGCCTGGTGGCAGAGGTCGCGGCAACGGTCCACCCGCTCGTCACCAAGAACAATAACCAGCTCACTGTCGACTGCCCCGACAACGCCGGTTCGCTCCACGCCGACCAGACCAAGGTTCGCCAGATCCTCTTCAACCTGCTCTCCAACGCCTCGAAATTCACCGAAAACGGTACCATCACCCTCACCGTCCGCCGCACCGCGGATACGTTCAACTTCTCCGTCAACGACACCGGCATCGGCATGACAACCGAACAACTCGGCAAGCTCTTCGAAGCCTTCTCCCAAGCCGACGCCTCCACCACCCGCCGGTTCGGCGGCACCGGCCTCGGCCTGGCCATCAGCCGCAAGTTCTGCCGCATGATGGGCGGCGACCTCACCGCCACCAGCACCCAGGGC
>CAZKYJ010000329.1:0-6041 GCA_964556355.1 uncultured Verrucomicrobiales bacterium
CTCGTCCTTTAGGTGGCGCGCCATGTTGGCAACCATTTTTCCGACTCCGACGAATGCGCTTTTTTGGCTCATTTCGATACTAGGTGGTTTGGTGTGGTTGTTTCCCGCCCGGGGGGAGGAGAATCCTGCCCGAATGGGCCCGCGAATCAAGGGAAGTCTGCCGGTCGGGCGATCGGGGCCGACCGCGATTTCGCGAAATCTTCGCGGTGCCGGCAAGACCTCGCTCCGGCGAACGTTCTGTAGAGGATGAGACTCCCGCTTCGCGTCTTCCCCTGGCTGGTCGTTGGTTTCTCTGCGCTGACGGCGCTCGTGTGTCCGGCAGCGGAGCGTGCGGCGGCGGGGCTGCAGGCGCTCTACGACTTCCGGTCGGCAGAGGGAGCGACGGTGCGCGACCGTTCGGGGGTAGGGGAACCGCTCGACCTGACCATCGCGGATCCGCAGGCGGTCGCGTGGGGCGCCGGCTCTTTGGAGATCCGGAAGCCGACGGCCATAAGCTCGAAGCAACCCGCGAGGAAACTCACCGATGCCATCAGGACGACCGGCGAGCTGACGATCGAGGCGTGGGTCCGCTCGTCTTCCGGTGACCAGGTTGGGCCGGCGCGGATGGTCACGCTTTCGAAGGACAGCAGCAACCGGAATTTCACCCTCGGCCAAGACAAGAACCGCGTCGAGGTGCGGCTGCGTTCGCGGAAAACGAGCGACAACGGAATCCCCGCGGTGAGCTCTGATCCACGGACGTTCGGCACCGAGCTGGCGCATCTGGTCTACACGCGCAGCCGCGGGGGTGCCGCCCGCATCTTTCGCGACGGCAAAGTGATCGAGGAAGGCGAGGTGCCGGGATCGCTGGACAACTGGAACGACGACTACCGGCTGGCGCTCGGCAATGAGGTCACGAACGATCGACCTTGGCTCGGGACCTACCACCTCGTGGCCATTTACAACCGCGCGTTGCGGGACGACGAAGTCGCTGCGAACTTCGCCGCCGGTGCCGGTGCTGGGGCGCCGGTCCTCGTCGCGGAGAACGCCGGCGCAACGCTCTTTGAATCGAAGATCGCCCCTCTCTTGGCCGACCGCTGCCTCGAGTGCCACGACGCCAGCACGCGCAAGGGCAAGCTCGACCTCTCGAGGAAGGCGACGGCTGGCGCGGCCGATATGGAGGAGCTTTGGCACTCCGTCGATTCCGGCGAGATGCCCGACGATCGCCCGCCGCTCGAGCCCGAGGAGAAGGCTCTGCTCAAGGAGTGGATCGATGGGGGCGCCACCTGGTCGCTGGAATCGATCGACCCCGCTGACTACCTGCACGGGAGCCAGGACGACACCCTGTGGGTGCAGCGCCTGACCGTGCCGGAATACATCGCCACGGTGCGCGCCGCCACCGGCGTCGATATTGAAGAGGCGGCGCGGGAAGCGCTTCCGGCCGACCTCCGCGCCGACGGGTTCTCGAACACCGCCTACAACCTGAACGTCGACCTCGGGCACGTGGAGGCCTACGGCCAGCTCGCCGAAACCATCGTCGGGCGCATGGACATCCCGGAATTCGCCAAGCGGTTCTCGCGCAGCAAGGAACTCACCGACAAGTCGATGGCGGCGCTCATCGAGCCGATGGGCGTGTGGCTCCTGCGCGGCCCCCTCTCCGAGGATGAGGTCATTCTCTACCGGGGGGTCTCGACCTCCGTGGCCGCCGCCGGGGGCGACTTCGACGAGGCTGCGGGAATGATCGTCGAGGCCATGCTCCAGTCGCCGCGCTTCCTCTACCGCATCGAGCGCCAGCGCGGCGACGGCGGCGGTTGGCCGGTCAACGACTACGAACTCGCCTCCCGCCTCAGCTACATCCTCTGGGGGGCGCCACCCGACGAGACGCTCTACCGGCTGGCGAAGGAGGGGAAGCTCCATGACGCCAAGAACCTCGGCGAGCAGGCCGCCCGCATGCTCGACGACCCCCGGGCCGTCGGGCGCTCGCTCCAGTTTGCCGCCGACTGGCTCCACCTCGGCCGCCTCTCCAACCTCTGCCCGGACGCCGAACGCTTTCCGGATTGGAACGCCGGCCTCGCCGCCGACATGCGGGCCGAGTCGCTCGCCTATTTCCGCGAGATCGTCTGGGGGCAAGGCCGTCCCCTCAGCGATCTCCTCAACGCCCAGCTGACGTTTCTCACCCCCCGGCTGGCCGAGCACTACGGGATCGATCCGCAGGGCGACGGCGCGACGCCCGCTCGCTACGACCTCGCCGACATCCCCCACCGTGGCGGCGTCCTCACGCAGGGCAGCGTCCTGACGGTCGGCGGTGATGGCGCATCGATGGTCTCGCGCGGGCTATTCGTTTTGCACGACCTCCTGCGCGGTGTGGTCAAGGATCCGCCGCCCTGCGTTGACGTCACCCCGGTTCCCACGAAGCCCGGTCTCACCCAGCGAGATATCGCGCTCGAGCGTATCAACAGCAAGTCGTGCGGGGGCTGCCACGCCAAGTTCGAACCGCTCGCCTTCGGGCTGGAGAAGTTCGACGGCCTCGGGACCTTCCACGCCAGCGACGCCCACGGCAACGCCCTCCGCGAGGACGGCGAGATCCTCGTCCCCGGCACGGCGGAGCCGGTTCCCTACCGCACCTCCGCCGAACTCATGGACCTCCTCGCGGCCAGCGACCGCGTCCGCGAAACCCTGACCTGGAAGCTCGTGCAGTTCTCCCTCGGTCGCCCGCTCTCCGCCGCCGACGTTCCCGCCGTCCGGGGGGTCCACCGGGCGGCCCAGGAGAATGGGGGCACCTACCGCGCCGTTCTCACCGCGCTTGTCACCTCCGAACTTGTCCTTACTATTTCTACCGAAAAGTCCTAGTATGAAAACGTCTCCGCTCTCCCGCCGCACTGTCCTTCGCGGGCTTGGCACCGCTGCCATCGGCCTCCCGTTCCTCGAAGAGATGCTCGCCACCACGGCGCGCGCCGCAGCCGGGGCCGAGGTGCCCGTCCGCGCGTTCAACCTCTTTTTCGGCCTCGGAATCCCGGCGCCGCTGCAGGGCGAGGGGTTCGATGGTGTGCTCGAGCCGCTCGGACCGCTGGCGGACAAGCTCCTCATCACCCGCGGGATCGACCAGGTCCGCTGCGACGAGTCGGGCATCAACGCCCACTTCGACGGTGCTTCCGGTGCCTTCACCGCCGAGCCGCCCGAGGGCGAGGCCAAGTCCGGCGGGCCGTCCATCGACCAGGTCGTCCGCCGTGCCCACTACCCGGACGGCCTGCCCGCCGGGATGGTGTCCACTCTCATCGGCGGTACGTTTTTCCGCCGGAGCCGGATCAGCCGCTACGTCCACAGCTACAACCATGACGGCACCGTCGCGGCCACCATGCAGGAGCGGCCGCGCGATCTCTTCGAGCGCGTCTTCGGCACGATCGGTGGGGAGGGGGACACCGACGTCCGCCGCACCCGGATCAAGCGCAGCATCCTCGATTCGGTGGTCGAGAGCTACAAGCACTACACCGGTGCCAACTCGCCGCTCGGCAATGCGTCGAAGGGCCGGATCGCCGACCACCTCGACCGCATTCGCGAGTTCGAGCAGCGCGCGTATTCCATGGAGCGCCACCCGGATGCTCCGGTCGGGCTCCCGCCCCGCTCCGAGGTCGCCCACGGCGGGCAGGCGGATCCCGGCGGCGAGGGGATCGATATCACCCTCGACGAACTCACCACCGAGTGGCGGCTCATGGCCGACCTCTACGCCCTCGCCATCCAGTGCGACCGCGCGCGCTTCGGCGCCCTCACCTTCCTCGCGGCCGGCGAGCGTATCCGCCTCACCGGAGACTACCACTACGACGGCCGCCTCGTCCACCGGTTCAACGACGCCCGTGACCTCAACGCCTCGGGCTCGAAGGGGTGCTCGCACGAGTTTTGGCACCAGTTCAACGAGAACAAGAAGAACGAGCAGCTCCGGGCGCACGCCCACATGAAGATGCGGGAGCTCGCCTATTTCCTCGGGAAGCTCGATAGCGATGAAGCCATCGAAGCCAACGGGCGCACGTTGTTGGACAACACCCTCATCACCATCTCCACGGAGTCGGGTGACGGGCGCCACTCGGATGTGAAACGCGAACTCTCCGGGGTCTTTCACGCCATCACCGGTGCCAACGGGCGTTTCAAAACCGGCCAGATCCTCGATGCCAATGCCGAGGGAATCGACCTCTACAACACCATCCTCGACGCGATGGGCGCCAACGAGCACCTCGGGCCGAAAGACCGGGAGTCACGGTCGGTGGACGTGATCCGGGCGTAGCGCGCGGGTACGCCCGCCAATCGGCGAGCCCCGGAGCCGGGAAGGGGAGGAAGGCCTCAGGCTTTCGTTGGAACCCAGGCGCGTTCTCACCGCCTCGGATGCGACGCTTCCCGGGCGAGGCCTACTCTCCAAAAAGCACGCAGATCGAATTTGGCACGTTGATCACCTTCCCGCGCTGGTAGCTCAGCTTGCCCGTATCCTGATCGACGGCGAAGACGCTCGCCGTGTTCGAGTCCGCTCCCGCCGCGATGAGCCAGCGCCCGCTCGGGTCGAGCGAAAAATTACGTGGCCAGGCCCCGCGGATCGGCTCGACCTCCACCACGGACAACGAACCGGTCTCCGGGTTCGCTTGATAGACGGTGATGGTGTCGTGGCCCCGGTTGGCCGAGTAGACGAATTCGCCGCTGGGGTGGACGCGGATTTCCGAGGCCGAGTTGAACGTCTCTTGCGCCTTCGCTTCTTCGCTGAGCGCCGGTTCCACCGAGAGGTGTTCCATCGTTCCCTCATCCCCGTCCCACCGGTAGCTCGTCACGGAGAGCGATAGCTCGTTGAGCAAATAGACGAACTTCCCGTCCGGTGAGAACTTGAGGTGACGGGGGCCGCCGCCGGGCACCGATGCGGCGAAGCCGTGCGCGGTCAGGGGCTCGGGCGCCCCGGGGTCGACCTTGTAGATGACGACGCCATCCAGCCCGAGGTCGGGGACGAGCAGGAATTTTCCCGACGGGTCGAACCCGCAGTAGTGCGGATGCGGGCTGTCCTGGCGATTTTCCACCACGCCCGAGCCACCCTCGTGCTCGACGAGCTGGGAGCGCTCCAAAACGGATCCGTCACCGGCGAGCGGGAAAGCCGCCACGGAGCCGCCTCCGTACTGCGCGGTCACCACCAGCTTCCCTCCCGGGTGCACCGCCACGTGCGCCCCGCCGCCGTCGCCGATCTCGGAACCCCCGAGGAAGGTCAGCCCATCGCCACCGATCCCGAATGCACCGACGCCTGCCCCGCCTTCGGGAAGCCTGCCCACGGCGTAGAGCACCTTGCCGTCCGGGTGCATCGCGAGAAAGCCCGGGGCCCCCATCTCGGCCACGAGTTGCGCGTTTCCGAGCTCGCCGTTCTCCGGGTTGAACTCCGCCCGGTAGATCCCTTCACCGCCGCCTCCGGTCCCAAAATAGACGGGCGCAGCCAGGGCGGCCAGCGGAAGGGCAAAAACGGTGGCGAGGACGGTCGACGAGACGGGGTTTCGGGTCATCCGTAAGCTACCAGATACCGGTGTTCGGTCTTTCAGCGAGATACCCGAGAAGGATGCCGTCGGCACCTTCCGTGCCTCGGGCGAAGTGGTCCGAGCCTCCGGAGTACGCGGGAGCCGCGGGCGGCGTCGCGGCGGGCCGGTAGCGGTCGTCCGCAACCGGGTTTGGATCGCGCCCGATCGGCGACCGTCGACGGTCTCGGCGATTCGGCATTTTCCCGATTTTCCCTTAATGTAGGCATCGCCTTCCGCCTGCTCACCTGCCTGACCTGCTTGATCGCCGCCGCCGCCGCCGCGCGGGCGCTGCCGCCGGATTTCCAACAGGCGGTCTTCGTCTCCGGGCTCAAGGATCCCGCCACGATGGCCTTCGTTCCCGACGGTCGGCTCGTCGTCGGCGAGCGCATCGCCGGCCGGCTCCGAGCGGTCACGCCGTCGGGCCAGCTCCTGCCGACGCCGGTTCTCGCGCTCGACGTCCCGCCGGTCCGGCACCGCTCCGGCGGGCTCCGCGGCTTCGCCTTCGATCCCGCGTTCCCCGCCGAGCCCTACGTC
>CAZKYJ010000330.1:0-6039 GCA_964556355.1 uncultured Verrucomicrobiales bacterium
CCCACAGGTGCCGCCGGTGCCCCCGTGTGCCACAACCTTTCCCAACAAATAAGCGAGTCGTCTATTATCAGGTCTAATGTAGTGAATCGTCGGTCCGATTCCGTCCCGAGCCCCCTCTATTGCTAGCGCGGGGCGAACCGGGAGCGCAGGTCGGATGCGCTGCTCCGCGATGCTCGGCGAAGAGAAAGATACGTTTATCGCTCGGCGTCCGCACGATGGGCGGCTTGGCGCACTGGTGTTCGCGCCCGCAGCGCCGGTCAGCGGAGAAGCTCCCCGATGGCATATTTCAAGAAATAGAGTCCCCCCGGCCCCTCGTAGAGCACTCCGATGTGCTCTCCATCGACCTGCGTGAGCGTGGAGTAGCCGGCCCCGCTCCTCGTATCGTAGAGCGTGTGCCACTTCTCGGGCCACGTCAGCCCTTCATCGTTGCTGACCTTGAGTGTGTAATGGTGGCGGCCACGGGTGGTGTTGGGATTGCTGAAGATGAGCAGCGGTCCGTGCTGACGGTGGACAATGCGCAGGAGGTCGGCGTTGCAGATAGGTTCAGGCAGCGCGCTCCTGCTGGATGGGTGCACCTGCCACGTCGCGCCGAGATCGGCGGTGGTGTAGATCGATCGCGAACCGCCGCGATTGTCCCGGCAGTTGATCATGAGAGAACCATCGCCGAGCTGGACGACCTGGGCCTCTGTGGTGTCGATTTTGACGCCGCTGCCGATCTTCCACGTCTCCCCGTGATCCCGGCTGTAGAGGATCGTGCTGAACGGTTTCCCGAGATTTGGGGGGGCGTTCTCACTACGGTACTGGGCGGGGAAAACGAGGGTGCCGTCGTTCATGGTGATCCCGTTGCCCGGACCCTGGAGGACGAACCGCCACCTTGGGTCTTTGACCTGCGAGGTGATATTGATCGGATCCGACCAAGTCAGACCATCGTCCTCGCTTTTGGCGAGCATCAGCTGGCCGGTCTCTTCGGGGCTCAACCCCGGCCCCGAACCGTTCCAGGAGCGGTCACCATGGCTCCAGGTGGCGGCCACCCAAATGGTGCCGGCACTCTCGTCGACGAGGATCGCGGGGTCGCCGATCCCGTCATAGTGCCATTCCGGGTCGTCGCCCATGTCCATGATCACGCGCATCGGCCCCCAGCTCTGCCCGCCGTCCGTACTGCGGCTCATCCCGACATCGATGTCACCCGGGAGATCGCCGCCGCCGCGGTAACGGTTGTCGTAGACCGCGATGAGCGTTCCATCGTTGGTGGTGGCGATACCGGGGATCCGGTAGGTGTGACAATTGTCCTCACCAGATTGGCGAACCGCGATACCGACCCGGTTGCTCACCATCAGGCTCTCGGGGATGCTCTGCTCCCTGCCGTCGATGGAGAGCCCCGTACACCTGACCGTGATCACGGCGCCCAATGGCGTCCCCGGATCCACCCCACCAGCCAGGTAGAATTCGTTGGTGCCGCCGACGAGTTGGTGGCGCAAACGAAAGCCACCATCGCTGGAACCGGCGATCTCCGTGCCTTCGCCATCGAGCAACCGCAGGCCGACGAGGCGGTGGCGCCCGTGCTCGAATTCGATCGCCGTGAGATACCGCGGCGCAAGATCACCTTCCGTCTCTACGACCACCCGGAGCACGGGATTGTCCTCCTTGCCGATCAGCAGTGGATTCGTCTGGGGCACTCCGGTAATGGCGACGATCTCCATGGGCTGCGACCGGACGATCGAGAGGTCGTCGATGAGTACGCCAGTTCCTTCGGGGGCGGTGGCGGTGAACCGCAATCGCGAGGTGCCGCGCGGGAGTGGGACGACGACGCGGCTGAGAAACCCGCGACCGACCCTGATGCGATCGTCACCCTGGTAGATCTCGACCCATCCATCGCCGGCGTGCGCTTCCACGCGGAAGGTGAACGGGGCGCGGCGCGTCCAACGCTCGGCCCAGAACTCCAGCCGGCTGCCATTCACGATTTCGACCGGCACGAACTCGACCGATCCCCACAGGTGGATGCATCGTCCGCCCGACCGGGCGAGCTCCTCGTTCCGGGTGACCTCCCCTTCGACCTCCCGCCACGCCCCCCCAAAGAGTTCGAATGCCTCTTGTGCAGAAGGCCCGGGGGCGGCACCCGCGAGTTCGGACGACACGATGGTGAAAAGTAGCGCGAGTCCGCGCATGAGTTGGGAGCTGGTCATGACTAGAATTCGGGGGGGCGACCGGGCGCTCGCCGGCGGGTTCAAGGCAGTTGGGTGAGGAGGCGCCAGCAATACCATTGCATGCGGGGCAGATGAAACGGTCCCTTCCACATGTTGCCTTTGAGCGGTGACGACACCCGCCCGTCGCGGTGCACGTAACCGAACCATTCGCCGCATTCGGGATCGCGGAAGGTCTGGATCCCGTAGGTGCGGACCCGCCGATGCCACTCGGCATACCTCTCCTCACCGGTGAGCTGGTAGGCCAGCAGGGTGGCAGTTTCCGCCTCGTTGTGGGGCCACCAAAACTTCATGTCGTGCCAGTATTCCTGAACCGGCTTCCCGTAGACATCGACAAAATAGAAGAGTCCTCCGAATTCTTCGTCCCAGCCCCGCTGCCACATCCAGTCGAGCATCCGGCAGCCGAGGGCGACCAGATCCTCGTCACCGCGGTGCCGTCCCTCGTGGAGAATGAACCAAGCGCACTCGATCGCGTGGCCGGGGTTCAGCGTCCTCCCGTCAAAATGATCGATGATCGTGCCGTCGAGGGCGACCTGCTCCATGACACACCCGATTTCCGGTTTGACGAAGTCGTCGCGGATCTCGGCGATGAAGCGGTCGATCAGGGCATCGGTGCCCTCGTAGCCGATCGTCTCCCGCAGCTGTTGCACGACACCCAACAAGATCATCGGGGTGCCGATGGATTTCGCCGGCCGGATGCCGGTGCCCTTTGCCGGAAGGAGGTGCGGATTCTCGTAGTAGCGAAGGCATCGTTCCACGAGAGCCCGCGCGTCGGCCTTTGACCGATCATCGTCCGCCGCATGGCCATAGGCGGCGAGAGCCATGGCGGCGAAGCACTCGGAAAAGTAGTAGCGACGTCTGCGCAACGGTCGCCCCTCGCGGGTGACGTGGAAAAACATCCGTCCGTCGGCGTCGAAGCAATGGTCGCGCAGGAACCGGATTCCTGACCGCGAGGCCTCGAGCCACTCTTCTCGCGGTTCCATGGTGTTGTAGAGGGTTGCGAGGAGCCAGGCGAACCTCCCCTGCTGCCAGACGGATTTGTCGTCGTCGACGAGTGTCCCATCGCGGTCACGAAAGGTCAGATAGCCACCGTGCTGCGTATCGATCGCGCGAGGGAGCCAGAACGGCAATACGTCATCGACCAACGCCGCCCGGTAATCATCCCGGAGGCGCTCGAGGTCTTCCCGTTGGTAGGTGCTCATCGTCTGGCCCGCAGTACCCAACGTTGACCGGGAACCTGCTGTGCCCACAAGGGAGCCAGCATCGGTGCAGATTGCAAAACCAATCGGGCGGCCGCGCCCGCCGCGCGTTCCGGCGGGCGCGGCCGCCCGACGACCTGATAAGCGGCACGCTCTCCCGGCGTAGTGCACGATTCCTAGCCGCCATGATCCGCCGTCCCCTCTCGCTTCTCGCCGTCCCGGCGCTCGCCGCCCCCGTCTGGGCCGAACTGTTCGACCCGCAGCTCTACGAGGCCAAGGCGCGCACCTATTCGCCCGAGGAGAGCATGGCCATGATCGAGATGGAGCCCGGCTACCGCCTCGAACTCGTGGCGGCCGAGCCGTTGGTGCAGGAACCGGCGGTCATCGCCTGGGACGGTGATGCGCGGCTCTACGTTGCCGAGATGAACACCTACATGCAGGACATCGACGGCCGGGGCCAGCTGGAACCCAAGTCACGAGTGGTGCTCTTGGAGGACACGGACGACGACGGCCGCATGGACAAGCGCACCGTTTTCGCCGATGGCCTCGTGCTGCCGCGGATGATCCAACCGCTGGGGGATCGTGTGATCATCCGCGAGACCAACACCTTCGACCTCCACAGCTACCGCGATACCGACGGCGATGGCGAGGCCGACGAAAAGACGCTGGTCTACGAGGGCGGACGGCGCGGGGGGAACCTCGAACACCAGCCCAGCGGTCTCGACTGGAACATCGACAACTGGATGTACGTCAGCTACACCGACAAGCGCTACCGGTGGGCAGGAGACCGCATCGAAGCCGAGACCTTGCCCTTCGGATCCGGCCAGTGGGGCGTGACCCACGACGACATCGGCCGGAACTTCTTCACGACGGCCGGGGGCGAGAACCCCGCCATGGATTTCCAACGCCCGATGGTCTACGGCAATATCTCGCTCCCCGGCGAGCAGGCGCCGGGATTCCGCGAGGTCTTCCCGCTGGTGCCCATCCCCGATGTGCAGGGCGGCCGGGGACGCTTCCGCCCGGACGCGCTCACCCTGACGGTCTTCACCGGATGCGCCGGCGCGCACATCTATCGCGGGGACCGACTCCCGGACGATTTCTATGGGGACCTCATCATCCCCGAGCCGGTCGGGCGGCTGGTACGGCGCGCCAAGGTCGTCAACGAGGGTGGGAAGATCGTCGTTCACAACGCCACGCCCGGCACCGAGTTCCTGCGCTCCCGCGACGCCAATTTCCGCCCGGTCAACGCCGCCACCGGCCCGGACGGCTGCCTCTACATCGTCGACATGTACCGCGGCATCATCCAGGAGGGGAACTGGGTACGCCCCGGATCCTACCTCCGCTCCGTGGTCGAGCACCACGGCCTCGACAGGAACATCGGGGGCGGGCGGATCTACCGCATCGTGCACGATTCGACCGAACGCGGCCCGAGACCTGCCTTGCTGGAAGCGACCGGCCCCGAGTTGGTCGATCACCTTTCCCACCCCAACGGCTGGTGGCGGGACGAGGCGCAGAAGCTGCTCGTTGTCCGCGGCGACCCATCGGTGGCGACCCAGCTCCAGGCTCTCGCCCGGGACGGGGACTCGCCCCTCGGCCGCCTGCACGCCCTGTGGGCGCTCGACGGCCTCGGCCGGAGCGACCCCGCCCTGCTCACGGAAAAACTTGCCGACTCCGATCCGCGGGTCCGCGCCGCCGCCATCCGCATCTCCGAACCTTACCTCCTGGCGGGCGATCGCTCGCTGACCGGGGTCTTCGCCCCTCTCGCCGACGATCCGGATGTCGATGTCGTCATCCAGCTCATCCTCTCCCTCGGTCGCACCGCTGCCCCGGGCGGGGACGCCATCGTCGCTCGGATCGAAGATGCCTACGCGGACAACCCGAACATCCTTGCCATCGCCGACAGCTGCCGTGAAAACCTCGATCGGGCCAGGCGTCGCGCCCTGACGGACAAGTTCCTCGTCCAAGGCGAGACCAATTTTCAGGCGATCTGCGCGGCCTGCCACGGCGCCGATGCCAAAGGTGCGCCGGTGGCCGGGATCGATGGGATGACCTTGGGTGCCCCGCTGGTCGGGTCGCCCCGCGTCCTCGGCAATAAAGACATCCCAATCAAGATCATGCTCAAGGGCATGGCGGGCGAACTCGATGGCAAAAGCTACCCCGGCCCGATGCTCCCGCTAGAGAGCTACGACGATGAATGGATCGCCGCGACCTTAACCTACATCCGCCAAACCTGGGGAAACGACGCCCCCATGGTCAGCGCCGAGGACGTCGCCGCCGTCCGCGCCTCGGTGCAGGACCGGCATGAGATGTGGCAGGCATCGGATATCCTCGCGATGGCACCGATCCCGCCGGGGGAGATGGCGGCGTGGAAGCTCAGCGCCAGTCACAACCCCGGCGCCTGTGCCTCGGCCATCGACGGCCGCCCCCAGTCGCGCTGGGACACCGGGGTCACCCAGCGCCGCGGAATGTGGTTCGCCTTCGACATGGGCAAGGCCCGCCCGATCGGCTCGATCGTCCTCGACTCCGAGGCCTCGCGCGACGACTTCCCCCGCGAGTACAGCGTCGATGTCTCGGCCGACGGGGTGCACTGGGACGAGGTGGTGGCCATACACGCCCGGTCCGAGTTCTACGACGTGGCC
>CAZKYJ010000331.1:0-6037 GCA_964556355.1 uncultured Verrucomicrobiales bacterium
TTTCTGGGTTCATGGAAGCGTGCTATGGGGAGACGAGACGCGGTTGGTATCCCGGGTTGGACCTAGGTGTTAGGGTGGCGTTCGTAGGAGCCAAGCGCCTCCCGGAGCGTTGCGGAAAGCCGCTCCACCACCCCAGGGTTTTCGTCGGCGACATTCGTCGTCTCCTGGGGATCGGCCTCGTGGTCGAACAGCTCCACGAAGACCGGTTCAGCATCGAGGTCGCGGTGATCGAGCCAGCTCACATAGCGGTAGCGGTCGGTGCGGAGCGCGTAGCCCATGAGATGGTTCTCGAAGAGGTCGCGGTTCCAGCGGTCGCCCTGCTGCTCGATAATGCGCTCCTCCACCTCCACGATCAGCGGTCCAAAAAACGTCTCGCGCATTTCAGCTGACAGCGGGTTCGCCGCCCATTCGCGTAGCGCCGGGCTCGGGAATTGGCTCAAGGCGAAGTCTTTCCACCCCAGCTCGGGATCGTCGAGGAGCGGTGCGAAGCTCTTTCCCACGATGTGGTTCGGGCGCGGCAGGGCGGCGAGCTCGCAAAGGGTCGGGTAGATATCCACCAGCTCGACGAGGGCCCGGGTCGCGGCGCCTTTCGCCCTCATCCCCGGAGCCGAAACAATCAGGGGGACGCGCGTCGCGATCTCGTAGTTCGTCGCCTTTCCCCAGATCCCCATTTCGCCGAGGTGCCACCCGTGGTCGCCCCAGACAACGATGATCGTGTCGTCGCGCAGTCCCGCCTTATCGAGCGCGGCGAGCATCTTGCCGACGCTGGCATCGACGTAGCTCACGCTCGCATAGTAGGCGTGGAGAAGCGTCCGGGAGAGGTCGTCACCCATCGGGCCAATCTTCGGAATGTTCGCGCGGACGCGCAGCTCGAACGAGGGGTGCAGGCCGATCTGCGCGCCGTTCACCGGGCCGCTCGTCTGCGGGGCGAGCGCGATCTCGTCACGGTCGTAGAGATCCCAATATTTTTTCGGCGCGACCCAATTGAGGTGGGGCAGCTTGAACCCCAGCGCGAGGAAGAACGGTTTCTCGCCGCCGTCCTTCACTATCTCGTTGAGCGTGGCGATAGCCACTTCCGTATGCCAGCCGTCGATGTAGGCGTGGTCGGGCACGTCGTAGCATTCGTAGGCCGGCCCCATGGCGAGGCCACGCTTCGACGCCTCGCCGTATTTCTCGAGCATCTCCTGCCGGTTGCGCTGGTGGAGTTCGTGGTTCTTTGGGTCGGCGAAGGTGTAGTCCGGCTTTTTGTAGGGGGTCTTGCCGAAGGCGGGCGCCCGGCTCCACGACTGGGGATCGTCGCCGGGGCGATGGAAGATCTTCCCCACGGAAACCGTCTCGTAACCCTGCTGCATGAAATACTGCGGCAGGGTGACGACGTCGGGGTTCAGGTCGCGGAAGTCGACGTAGTTGTGCGTGATCCCGGTCTGGTCGGGGCGGAGGCCGGAGAGGAGGCTGGCGCGGGACGGGGAGCAGATCGCCTCCTGGCAATAGGCCCGGTCAAAACGGAGCCCCGTCCCGGCCAAGGCATCGAGGTTCGGCGACTTGACGACCGGGGAGCCGTAGCAACCAAGCTCGGGCCGGAGGTCGTCTATCGCGATGAAGAGAACGTTCGGGCGCGCCGCGGCGGGACGAGCGATCGCGATGACCCCCCAAAAACAGACGAGGCCGAGCAACCGGGCGATCGAAGGGCCAGCGAGCCCACCGCGGGCGGCCGGGGATCCATGTTCGTCCTTCGTCATTCTGGCTTCTTTGGGTGTTTGGATGGCAGGGGCAGGCGTCACTCGCTACGGCAGGAACGCGAACTCGTTGGAATTGATCAGGCTCCGCGCCACCAGCTCCAACGCGACCTCCGCGCAGGCCTCGAGCTCGTCGGCCGTCGGATCGCGGGCGAGCAGCAGCTCGAAGACGCGGGCCACCCGCGCCACCTCGTCACCGCCGGCCTCGCGCCGGGCGCGCCCGGCGATGAAACTCGACTGCTCGACGACGAAGTCGCTATTCATGAGGTTGAGCGCTTGGAGTGGCGTGGTGGAGACCGGGCGCTTCGCGCGGACCTGACCGCAGTCGGGGAAATCGAAGGCCGTGAAGATCTGGTCGTCCACGCGACGCATGCGCTCCTGGTAGATCATGCGGCGCCAGGTTTCTTCGCCGTGGTTGTCGGTCACCTCCCACTGGGCGTAGGTCTTCTTCACGTTGTGAATCCGGAAACTGCGACCGCCGATGGTCGCGTCGAGCTTCCCGGAGGCCTGGAGGATGCCGTCGCGGATGACTTCCGCTTCGACCCGCCGCGGGGGATAGCGCCAGAGAAGAGCCGAACCGGCGTCGGTCGCCAGCCCGGCATCGTCCGGGAGGCTGGAGCGACGGAAGGCATCCGTCGTTACCATCTGGCGGATCATCGCCTTCATCGACCATCCGTTTTTGACGAACTCCGAGGCCAACCAGTCGAGGAGTTCGGGGTGGGTCGGCGGCGCGCCGGCCAGCCCGAAGTCGCCACCGGTGGGGACGATGCCGCCGCCGAAAACGTGGTGCCACATGCGGTTGACCATGACCCGTGAGGTGAGCGGGTGATTCGGCTCGGCGAGCCATTCGGCGAAACGACGGCGCCGGTCGGCTTCGGGGGTAGACGATGCGAGGCCGAAATCGCCATCGAGCACTTCGAAACCGCGCGGCACGACTTCCTCCCTCGGGTTTTCCGGGCTCCCGCGGTGAAACACGTAGGTCGTGTCGGGCTCGATGAACTTACCGACGAAACTGTGGCGCGGTCCCTCCTCGGCCAGCTCGCCGATGAGCCGGTGCAACTCATCGGAGGCTCTTTTGAGTGCGGGGTCTTTTTTGAGGAGCGCCTCCGCCCAACCGGTCTTCCCGATCTCCTTCCAGCTCCCATCCGCCTGCAGCGCGGAGATCTTGAAGCCGGAAAAGGCCGGCGCGTTCATGTCGAGATAGTCGGTCTCGAAGTAGTACTCACGATTCGTCGAGAAGCGGAAGTGGTTCACCTCCGACTCTTCTGGAAAGTGGATCTCAACCCACGGTTTCTCCTTCGAGCCCTTCTCGATATCGGTCCGCCAGACCATGGTGCCAATCTCGCCATCGTTGGCTTTCCACACCTCGTTCCCGGCTTTCGTCTGCCGCTCGTCAGCCTTCAGGATGGTGCCGTTGCTGGCGCGCGCGAGATTCTTCCTTCCGGTGGCCGGCCCGTAGACGTCGAGTTCGTCGATCCCGATGTTGGCGCTGCTGAACTCGACCCGGAGCGCCCGGGTCTGGTTCGGCGGGAACCGGAGCTCGGTGAATCCCCCCCAGTCCTCGACCCACTGCCCGGCGCCCTCGCGAAGGATGGTTCGCTGCGTCGCCATGTCATGATAGATCTCTTGGGCGCGCCGTTTGCGCGGGTGGCCGTCGGAAAACTCGGGGTAGCGCCCGCCGAACTCGACGCCCTGGAAGACGGCGGTGAGCGCGTAGTAGTCTTGGATGGTGATCGGGTCGAACTTGTGATTGTGGCAGCGCGCGCAGCTCACCGTGACACCGAGCAGCGAGGCGCCGACCGTCTGCACGACCTCGTCCATGCGGTCGGCACGTGCCTGGCGGATGGCGGTCGGCTCCCGACCGACGGTGGCCGCCGGGACGTGGGGCCCGGCCACGAGGAAGCCGGTGGCCTCCCCCACCCCGAGCTGATCGCCGGCCAGCTGTTCGGCGATGAACTGGTCGTAGGGCACATCGTCGTTGAAGGCGCGGATGACATAGTCCCGGTAGATCCACGCGTTCTTTCGGTAGAGGTTCGCCTCCGAGCCGTTGGTCTCGGCCCAGCGGATGACATCGAGCCAGTGCTGGGCCCAGCGCTCGCCAAAATGGGGCGAGTCCATGAGCTCGTCGACAAGCGCCAAGTAGGCGGCGTCAGGATCGGCCGCGTAGGCTTCGCAGAACGATCCGACACGCTCCGGGGTCGGCGGAAGACCGGTGAGGACCACCGAGGCACGACGGACGAGAGTGGGCGCGCCTGCGGCCGGGTTCGGCGTGAGCCCCGCCGCTCCGAGCTTCGCGGCAAGGAACGCGTCGATCGGGTTGGCCGCATCGCCGGGTACCGGCGGGCGCACAACCGGCTGAAATGACCAGTGGTCGGTCGTGAGCTTGGCAACCCCGGCCGTCTGCCCCGGTATCGCGGCGCCCTCGGTGATCCACCTTTCGAGCAGGGCGATCTGCTCGCCGGTGAGCGGGTCGCCTTTCGGAGGCATCTGCATGTCGGGGGCAGTCCCTCTGACCACCTCGATCAGGTAGCTCGCGGCGGGATCGCCGGGCACAATCCCCGCTATTCCCGAATCGCCGCCCCGCAACATCACGGCACGCTGATCGACCCGGAAATCGGATCTCTGCTTCTCCGGCCCGTGGCAGTCGAGACAGTTCTCCCCGAGGATCGGGAGGATCTCGTCTACGAACTCGACGGGCTGTGCGGGAGAGGGCAGCACCGTGGCGAAGGCAACGCTCGCCACGGTCGCCATGGGGAACCAGAAGGGGGACATCGCTCAACTACTTCCGATGGTCGGCAAATCCAACACGAAACCTTGTTCCCAACCCCCTGCCACCCCAGCGCGCGAGAACCTAGAACCCTGAAAGCACGCGAGCTGCGTGAGGAAAATCTTTGGCGAATTCCGATCGCTTTTCAGGAATGATCACACGCTCCCGAGGGCGCCCGCCGACGGTGAACTCGACGGCACCAGGATCGAGGTAGAGCTGGTAGAACCCCTCGTCATCGGTGATGGCGCGCGGCGCGCCTACGAGATTGCGAGGGCTGTTCGTTCTCACCTCGACCCCGGGAGGCGCCTGGCCAGCTGCATCAGAAACTCGACCGTGCACGCCAACGCCGGTGCGGAGTTGGACAGACAGGTCGCCGATGTCCTGGTCGGAGATCTCGCCGAGCACGTCGGCGGAGGGCTTGACCGCGAGATGGGTTTCAGATGGGGTGGCGTCGGGCGCGTCGCACGAGAGGCGCAGGTAGGAGATAGCAGCCAACGGCGGAACCGCGATCTTGAATGCGCCCGTGCCATTGGCGGTCAGTCGGCGCGACCAGCATGCTCGCCGGAGCGACCCCGACAGGATCGACCACCGAAAAACCGACCCGGGGCAACACCCGCCACTCCGGCAATACCACCGTCAGCACCGGAACCAAGAGCAGCGCCACCACTGCGACCTGCCACAGGAGATGCCGGAACGCTGCCGACGCCTCCCCCGCCACCAGCGCGACGATCGCTCCCACCCCCAGCACCGCACTCCCCTTCGCCGCGGCATTCCCGAGCAGCGAACCACACTCGCTGAACCATCCAGCGATGAATGCGGAACCAGGCAGCATATCGTTAAGTTTTTAACTTGGCGGCGGAGACAGCCCAAGCGATATTCGTTACTTTCTTAACGATACGGCTTGCGCGAACCCCCGATCCCGTTAAAAAGTTAACGATCATGCCCCAGCCCTCGCCACCCGACCCCACCGACCTGAGCCGCCGCGAGCGGCAGATCATGGATGCCGTTTTCGCCCTCGGCGAGGCGACGGTAAACCAGGTGGTCGCCGCGATTTCCGACGCGCCCACGGCGATGGCGGTGCGGCGGACGATGCATATCTTGGAGGGGAAAGGCCATCTCCAACGCCACGGAACGGGACGCGAGGTCGTCTATCGTCCGACGATGGCGAAGGAGAAGGCCGGGCAAGGGGCGCTGCAGCGGGTCTTACAGACGTTCTTCGCGGGGTCGTTGGAGGAGGCGCTGGCCTCGCACCTCGTCTCGCGGAACGAGGGCGTGACCGCGGAAGAGCGCGACCGGCTCGTCGCATTGATCGAGAACTCGCGGAAGGAGGGCCGGTAAGATGGGGGCGTTGCTCATCGATTGGGCGTTGCGCGGGACGGTGGTGCTCGCCTTGGCGGGATGCGCCGATCTGGCATTTTTCCGGACCTCGGCCTCGGCGCGACACCTCGTCTGGCTCGCCGCGATGGTGGCATTGTTGGTCGTCCCGCTGCTCTCGATCTCGCTCCCGGAATGGCGGGCACTCCCCCGCTGGGAA
>CAZKYJ010000332.1:0-6036 GCA_964556355.1 uncultured Verrucomicrobiales bacterium
CGAGTTGATGTAGATGTTGATGTCCTTTTTGGGATCCTGCATCTGAAGGAACAGGAGCTGCGCGATGACGGAGTTGGCCACCTGGTTGTAGCCGTCGATCTCGGAGCCGATGAAGATGATGCGGTCCTTGAGGAGGCGGGAGTAAATATCGTAGCTGCGCTCGATACGACCCTCCTGCTCGATGACCATAGGGATGACGTTGTTGGTGAACGTGCTGGTGGGATGGATGTTCATTCTCGTTTGGAAGATAGGGTCTGGACGATGGGGAATGGCTCTGATCAGGACTTGGCGGCGGCTTGGGCGGCGGCTTCTTCGGCTTTGAGCTCCTCGGGATCGACCTCGGTGACGGTGGCTTCCGCCTTCAGGAACTCGATCGCTTTGCCGAAGAGCATGCCCTCACGGATGCGGCCGATCTGGTTGTTCTCCTGGAGCTGTTTGATGAATTTCTTGATCGGCGTCTGGTAGCGGTCGGCCAGGCCCTGGATGCGGTGGAGGAGTTCGTTCTGCGTGACCTCGAGCTTCTCGGCGGTGGCGACCTTCCCAAGGATGAAGCTGGCTTTCACGTTGTTACGCGCCTGCTGGCCGGCCGCGGCAAAAATCTGCTCCTGCTGCTCCTCGATCTGCCCGTCCTCCATCCCCGATTTCTGGCCGCGATCGACCATCTCGTTGACCTTGTTCTGGGTCTCGTTCTTGACGAGCTCGGCGGGGAGTTCGAAGTCGAGCTGGTTGCTGAGATAGGCGATGATCTGCTCCGCCTTGTACTCCTCGATTTTGGCGGCGGTCTGCGCATTCATCTGCTCGGTGATGGCCTCGCGGAGCTCGGCGAGGGTCTTGCCGGGCTGCACCTTGGCGGCGAACTCATCGTCCACCTCCGGGAGCACCTGCTCCTTGATCTCTTTGACGGTGACCGCGTATTCGATCTCTCTCCCGACGGCGTCTTTGAGCGGGAAATCCTCGGGGAGCGTGACGGCGACTTTCTTCTCGTCGCCCTGGTTCATCCCGACGAGCTGGTCGGTGAAGCCGGGGAGGAAGGAGGCGGGATCGACCTTGATCCAGTAGTCGGAGTTCTGCGCGATGTAGGCGGTGGCCTTCGGGAGGACTTCGCCGACCGGCTGGCCATCGATGGTGCCCGTGTAGTCGATGACCGCGAGGTCGCCCTGCTGCACGGGGCGGCCCTCGATGTCGTTGAAATCGGCGAGGCGTTCGCGGTAGTTTTCGATGGTCTTGTCGACGTCCTCGTCGGTGACTTCGACGCGCGGGACTTTGATCGGGATGCCTTTGTAATCGGGCAGCTCGAAAGTCGGCGAGGTGGTCATGCTGGCGACGAAGGTGAAGGTGCCGTCGTCGTTGAAGGCGATGTCCGCCACGTCGTCGACGCTGATGACGGTGAGTTCGTTCTCTTTGACGCCGGTGCGGCAGCCCTCGTTGACGAGGTCGTCTTGGAGCTTGGCGTTGATGTCCTTTCCGTAGCGCTTTTCGATGACGGAGGCGGGGGCTTTGCCGGGGCGGAAGCCGGGGATCTTGGCCTGGCCGGTGTATCCGGCGACGAGTTTCTTGCGCTCGGCGGCGACTTTATCGGCGGGAATCTCGACGCGCATGGTGGCCTTGCACTCGGGGAGACGTTCAACGGTGGTGTTCATGGAATTGGATGGACTACGGGTGGGAAAAATTTTGGGGTCGCGAAACTAGGGGCGGCGGCGGGCGGGCGCAAGGGGCGGATGCGGTGATCGGATGGGCGGCCGGACGGCGCTGGCGCGGTGGGGAATGCCCGGTCTGCCTCTTTCCATATCTCAGTTTCCGGTGAGCAGCCGGCGAAGGCATTCACGGTCGACCGGCGGGGCGACGGCGGCGAGGGTGGCGCGGGCGGGTTGGAATATCGTGCGGGCGGCGGAAGAAATCTCGGCCGGGGTGACCGCGGCGAGAGCGTCGATGGTCTCCTCCGGGCGGATAGCCCGGCGGTGGGCGAGGAGGGATTCGCCGAGCCACATGGCCTGTGCGGTGGTGGAGTCGGCGGAGAGCCGGAGCATGCCGATGGTGTAGTCTTTGGCGGCGGCCAGCTCCGGCTTGGTCGGCGGCCGGTCGGCGAGCTTCCGGAGTTCCCGGAGGGCGAGTTGCACGGATGGGACGATCTTCTCGGCATCGACGCCGGCGTAGACGGTGAAGAGCCCGGTGTCCTCGAGGAGGGTGAGGTCGCTTTGCACGCTGTAGCAGAGGCCGCGATCCTCGCGGAGGCGCTGGAAAAGGCGGGAGCTCATGTTCTCGCCGAGGAGCACGCTGAGGAGCTTGCTGGCGTGGCGTTCGCCGGCGGTGCGGCCGTGGGTGTGGAAAGCGAGCGAGAAGTGCGCCTGCTCGATCTCGCGGGTGTCGAAGCGCAGGCGCGGGCCGGTGGTGCGGTCGGCCTGGGGGAATGGTCTGGTCTGGGCCCGCCGGCCGCGCGGGAGGGCGGCTGCGGCCTCCATGCAGGCGACGACCTCGGCGTGTGCGACCGGTCCGGCCACGGTGACGAGGGTGTTGGCGCCGACGTAGCGTGACTGGTTGAAGGCGCGGAGCTCGTCGGCGCCGGTGCGGGCGAGCGTTGCCGGGGTGCCGGTGATCGGTCGGCCCAGCGGGTGGCCGGGCCATGCGGTTTCGCTGAGCAGGTCGTCCACGGCCTGCCCGGGGTTTTCCTGGTACATCAAGATCTCCTCCTCGATGACCTCGCGCTCCCGCTCGACGTCGTCGGTCGCGAAGGCGGCGTTCCGGTACATGTCGAAGAGCACGTCGGCGAACCCACCGAGACGGTCGGGTGTGGCGCGGGCGTAGTAACAGGTGTGGTCGGTCTCGGTGTAGGCGTCGAGCGAGCCGCCCACCCCCTCGACCTCGCGCAGGATCTGGGTGGCGGAGCGGCTGGCGGTGCCCTTGAATACGAGGTGCTCGACGAAATGGGCGATGCCGCCGTGGCGCGCCGATTCGTGGCGCGATCCGGCCAGCGCCCAGAGCGCGACGCAGCAGCTATGCATGTGCGGCATTTCGGCGGTGGCAATAACGCAGCCGTTGGCAAGTCGCGTGGTGTGGAATATCATGGCGCGACCCCGATTGCGCTCGCAGCGCCGGACGGTCAAACAGAATCCGGACCCCCCCCCGCTATGAAAATGCCCCCAATCTTACGCTCGGCTGCCCTCGGCGTCCTCCTCGCCACCGCTGCACCCGCGTCGGCGGCACCCGACGAGCTGGCCGCCCTGGAGAAGAAATACTCCGGCGCACTGGCCGAGCGGACGAGACAGTTCGACGACCAGCTGGCCGCGCTCGATGCCAAATACATCGGTGCGCTCGGCGGGCTCGGGCCGGATGCGGCCGCGGAGGTCGCGCACATCCGGGCGGGCAAGGGCGGCGAGCTGGAGGGCGAGCCGGGCGGTCGGCTCGGGGAACTGCGCGCCACCTACCTCGCGGCGCGGGGCGAGATCGAGAGCGAGCGCGCCGCGGCGGTCGAGGAGTTGGACGGGACGTTCATCGGATTGTTGGAAGATCTCAAGGCGGAGACCACCGGCGAAGATCGCGCGGCGGTGGAATCGCGCATCAAGGCGCTGGGGGGCGGTGCGGACGAGGCGGCGAAGCCCGGAGGCGCCGCGGACTTCGTCCCCCCTGGCGCGGCGGAGGACTGGCCGACGAGCGTGGCGGTAGACGATGATTTCGAGGTCGAGGAGGTGAAGGCCGACGCCGAGGCCGGCGAGTACATCTACCGGACACCCCACTTCGAATTCCACGTTGACGCGCGCCTGAGCATCACGCTGGTGCGGGACTTCAGCCGGATTTTCGAGGCCACCTTCACCGCCATCAATGCCCTCCCGCTCGGGCTCGATTGCCAGCCGCCCCAGGATGGCTACTTCTTGACCGAGCTTTTCGTCGACGAGGCCGACTACTACGCGGCGGGAGGTCCTCCCGGGTCCGCCGGTGTGTTCACCTGGCGCGGCGACAGCGGGAAAATCATGATCCCTCTGGAGAACCTCGGCGTGAAGGTCGTTGGCAAAGGGTTTTCCATCGACTACGACGCCGAGAACACCACGCTGATCCATGAGATCAGCCACCAGGTCATGATCGAGTGGCTCCAGGTGCTGCCGGTCTGGTTCACTGAGGGGATGGCCGACTACATGGCCGCCGCTCCCTACCGGAAAGGGCGATTCACCTTCACGGCCCCGATGCGCGCCATGCGGGACTACCTGAAAGCTACCAGGGGCGTGTGGGACAAGGGCTACCAGATGAAAAGTTTGGCCGAGCTGATGTCGATCAGCAGCTCCGAGTGGCTCTCGGCGCTCGGCGGCGGGAGCATCCGCAACTACGCGTCGGCGGACATGGCGGTCATGTTCTTCATGCACGAGGACGGGGACGGCAAGACGGCGGGCGTGCGCAACTATCTCGCCGCCGTCCGCTCCGGCATGGCGGAGCCCGAGGCCAGCGAAAAATTCCTCGTCCGCGGGAGGACGTTCCCCGAGATCCAAGACGCCATGGCCAAAGCCTGGCGTGGCGAGGGGATCAAACTCGAGTTCGACGACGCCCCAGAGGCGGAAAACTAGGCCCGATTCGCATCCGTCCGCATGCCCAAGAGAGCCTCCGCCAAAGCGAGGTCGCTGCGGAAGGTGATCTTCGGGTTGGGGCTCGAAGACATGACGAGCCTTACCGGGTGGCCGTGCGCCTGGAGGGCGGAGACCTCATCGGTCACGATATCGCCGGACTGCAGGATGGAGTCGTAGGCCTCCAGGATGAACTCCCTCCGGAATGCTTGGGGGGTCTCCATTCCGTAGAGGGCTTCGCGGTCGACCGAACTCGTGACTTTGGGGAGCGAGCTGCCATCTTCAACCGAGGCCCGTTTCAGGGTATCGGCGATCGGGTGGGCGAGGGCGGCCGCCCCGTGCTCTGCCGCCGCCTCGAGCACGCGGACGACGTCGTCCGCTGCCACCAGCGGGCGGGCCGCATCGTGGATGGCGATCAGCCCCGCGGAATCCGGGACGGCCGCGAGACCCGCCGCGACAGACTCGTGGCGGTGGTCGCCGCCGGGCACGACGGCGACGATCTTGGGACAGGCGGCCTCCAGTTGCGCGACGCGATCGCGATTGTCCGCCGACGTCACCACGACGATGCCGGCCACGGCGGAGCACCGTTCGAAAACCGCCAAGCTCCGCGCCAGGACCGGCTCCCCTGCGAGATCGAGGAAGAGCTTGTCCGCCCCCATCCGGCGGCTCGAGCCGGCGGCGACGATAATGACGGTGGTCTCCTCCATGCCCGATGGCTAGGAAAGCTTTTTCATGACGAGCGCGGAGAGGACCTTGTTGTCCGCCCGCCCTCCGGCCGCTTCCTGGAGCGCTTTCATCACGCCGCCCATATCTTTGCGCGAGGTTGCCCCCTGCTCGGAAATCACCCGGTCGACCAGCGCTGCCGTCTCGGCTTCCGTCATCCCTTGGGGCAAATAGGACTCGAGCACCTCCATTTCGTCCAGCTCGGTTTGCAACAGATCTTCCCGCCCCGCCGTCCGGAAGCTCTCGGCGGAGTCCTGGCGTTGTTTGATCTGCTTGCGCACCACGGCCATCGCCTCGGACTCGGTCAGCTCGGCATCCGCGCCACCTTTCTCGATGGCGGCGTATTTGATCGCGGACTTCAGGCCGCGCAGCACCGAGAGGGCCGGGGCGTTCTTCTCGCGCATGGCCGTCTTCATATCGTCCACGATGCGTTGGGTGAGGGGCGGTTGGTCGGACATAGCTTCGCCCGCACGTAAACGCAGGTATGCCTCCATGGCCAGAGGAAGAAACGGCACCTCCAGCACCCAATAAAATGGCACAATAAAATGGCAGCCATTTTATGGTTGCGGTGGGCGGCCGACATTTGGCGGTTGGGGTAGAGTGGGAAGATGGAGGAAAGCAGGCAGAATTCGAAACCGGGGGTGGGCGCTCTCGTCGGCGGCTTGGTGCTGGGCGTGGGGATCGCGATTCTCGGCTGCTGCTTTGTCGGGCTTCTCTGGTTCGGGTTCCAGAAGGCGCAGGCCATGGACGGCTGGCAGGAGACTCC
>CAZKYJ010000333.1:0-6025 GCA_964556355.1 uncultured Verrucomicrobiales bacterium
CGACGAGGAGATCGGCACCCTTTTCCTCGAGGAGAAGGAGATCACCAAGGCCGACGTCAAAGCCGCCCTGCGCCGGGCGACCATCGCGAACAAGATCGTTCCCGTCTGCGGTGGCTCAGCCTTCAAAAACAAGGGCGTCCAGTACCTCCTCGACGCGGTCATCGACTACCTCCCGAGCCCGCTCGAAGTGCCCGCGGCCCAGGGGCACAAGGTCGATGACGAAAGCATCGTCAAGATCGAGACCGACGACCACGCGCCCTTCGTCTCCCTCGCCTTCAAACTCTGGAGCGATAAGTTCGTCGGCAAGCTGGTCTTCTTCCGGGTCTATTCGGGCTCGGTTTCCAAAGGGGACACCGTCTACAACCCGCGGACCCGGAAAAAAGAACGGATCGGTCGCCTCATCCAGATGCAGGCCAACGACCACACGGATATCGACACCTGCTATTCGGGCGACATCGCCGCCATCGTGGGGATGAAGGAAGTGCGGACTGGTGACACCATCACGGAACTGAACAACGACCTCCTCCTCGAGCCGCCGTCGTTCCCCGAGCCGGTCATCTCGATGTCCATCGAGCCCAAGACCAAAGCGGACCAGGAGAAGATGGCCGTCGGCCTCCAGCGTCTCTCCGATGAAGATCCTACCTTCGTCGTCAAAACCGACGAGGAGACCGGCCAGACCATCATCGCCGGTATGGGCGAGCTGCACCTCGAAGTCATCCGCGACCGGCTCTTCCGCGAGTTCAAGGTCGAGGCCAGCTCCGGCAAACCGCAGATCGCCTACCGCGAGACCATCACGGCGCCCGCTCCCGGTGAAGGCAAGCTCGTCAAGCAGTCGGGTGGCCGCGGCCAGTACGGGCACGTCATCCTCAGCGTCACGCCCAACGAGAAAGGCAAGGGGCTGACCATCGAAAACAAGGTCGTGGGTGGCACCATCCCCAAGGAGTACATCAACCCTTGCATGGCCGGCATCAAAGAGTCGATGCTCAACGGCATCATCGCGGGATACCCGGTTGTCGATGTGCACGTCGACCTGATCGATGGCTCCAGCCACGACGTCGACTCCAACGAAAACGCCTTCAAGATGGCGGCGATTTTCGCCATGAAAGACGCCTTCAAGAAGGCGAAGAGCGTCCTCCTCGAGCCGATCATGAAGGTCGAGTGCGCGACTCCCGAGGAGTATCAGGGCGATATCATGGGCGATCTCAACCGCCGCCGCGGAAAGATCCAGGCCATCGAGACCAAGGGCGGGCTGGCCATCGTCCGCGCCGACGTTCCCCTCTCCGAAATGTTCGGCTACTCCACGGCCATGCGCACCCTCTCCAGCGGCCGCGCCTCCTACTCGATGGAGCCGTCCCACTTCGACCTCGTCCCGCAGAACATCGTCACCGAAATCGTCGAGCAGCGCGGGGGAGGGGGCTTCTAGCCGCCGGCCCTCCCACCAAGTTTTCTATCACTCACTTCACCAACTCGTTCTTTAACTAGCCACACCCATGGACAACACTCGCATCCGCATCCGCCTGCGCGCCTACGACCACCGCATGATCGACAAGTCGGCGGTTGATATCGTCGATACCGCCAAGCGCACCGGCGCCAAGGTGGCCGGCCCGATCCCTCTCCCCACCCGGATCGAAAAATTTAGCGTCAACCGCTCTGTCCACGTCGACAAGAAGTCGGCCGAGCAGTTCGAGATCCGCACCCACAAACGCCTCCTCGACATCGTCGATCCCACCGCCCGCACCGTGGACGAGCTCAAAAAGCTCAACCTCCCCGCCGGCGTCGATATCACGATCAAAATCTAGTCATTACCAGCATCCTTTAACACCTAGTCAGGAGACACTCCCATGAGCATCGGACTACTCGGCAAAAAAGTCGGCATGACCCATATCTATCTCGAGGACGGCAGCATGCAGCCCGTCACCGTGATCGAGGTCAGCGGCAATACCGTCCTCCAGAAAAAGACCCAAGACACGGACGGCTACTCGGCCGTCCAGGTCGGCTACGACGACCAGTCGGACAAGCGGGTCAACGGCCCCACCGCCGGTCACCTGAAGAAGGCGGGCAGCAGCCCGAAGCGCTTCGTCAAAGAGTTCCGCGTGGACTCCGACGAGGAGCTCCCCGAGGGCGGTGAACTGCCGCTCTCCGCGTTCTAGGCCGGCCAGTACGTCGATGTCATCGGCACGACCAAGGGCAAGGGCTTCCAGGTTGTCTACAAGCGGTACAGCTTCGGCGGTCTCCGCCAGACGCACGGCTCCATGATGCTCCGCCGGACCGGTGCCATCGCGGCGGGATCGACTCCCGGCCGCGTCTGGAAAAACCAGAAGATGCCCGGCCGTCACGGCAACTATCGCCGCACCGTGCAGAACCTCCGCGTGATCCAGGTCCGCGAGGACGATGGCGTCCTCCTGATCAGCGGGGCGGTTCCCGGCGCGAAGAACGGCTACCTCATGATTCGTCCGGCCATCAAAAAGACCGCCCAGAAATAGGACCCGGAGCGATCCCGCCCCATCCCGCTAAACTTTTAAATCTTTTCTCTTCATGACCACGTCAGTCCTCACAATCGAAGACGCCAAGAGCAACAACATCCTCGTCGTCGAGGAAGCCGGTAAAGGAAACAAGGCGGTTCACGATGTCGTCGTCGCGATGCAGGCCAACCGCCGCTCCGGAACCGCCAACTCCAAGACGCGCGGCGAGGTCGCCGGTTCCAACGCGAAACCGTGGCGCCAGAAAGGCACGGGGCGCGCCCGTTCCGGACGCAAGAGTTCGCCCATCTGGACCGGTGGAGGCGCCGTTTTCGGCCCCCGCCCCCGCAGCTACGCCAAGTCGGTCAACCGGTCGACCCGGAAGCTCGCCTTCCGCAAGGCGCTCAGCAGTCGCATCGAGGACGGGGACGTTCTGGTCACCGACACCTTCGCGATCGCCGACGGCAAGACCAAAGCTTTCGTCGCCGCGCTCAACGAGATCGGCGCTACCGAGAAGGTGCTCATCGTCGCACCGGCCTTCGACGAGAAGACCTACCTCGCCGGTCGCAACTACCAGGGGGCGCTCCTCATGACGGCCGACGAACTCAACGTCGAGCACCTCCTCTACTACAAAAAGATCGTAATCACCCAGGACGCTTTCGAAACCCTCGCCAAGCGCACCGCCAAGTAACTCACCGCCCGACTGCACCCAGACCGATGAAAGATATCTTCCAAGTCGTCAAATCGATCCGCCTCAGCGAGAAGGCCACCCTTCTCGGCGACGAGCAGAACCAGTACGTGTTCAAGGTCGATCGCAAAGCCAACAAGCTCGAGATCAAAGAGGCCATCGAGCGCGTCTTCGGCAAAAAGGTCGCCGGCGTGAACACCTGCAACTACCGCGGGAAGAAGAAGCGCGAACGCCGCGCGGACTTCGGTCGCACCGCCAACTGGAAGAAGGCCATCGTCACCCTCAAAGAGGGGGAGCGCATCGACCTCGTCTGATCACTACCCGCCTTTTCTAAGTCACCCACTTTTCACCTCACCCCATTGCCCGAACCATGGCACTGAAACACTTCAATCCAGTCACCCCGTCGAACCGCTACAAAGAGTGGTCCACGTTTGAGGAGATCACCAAGAAGGCGCCCGAGAAGAGCCTCACCGAGCCGATCAAGCGCAGCGGTGGCCGGAACAACACCGGTCGCATCACCTGCCGGCACGTCGGCGGCGGGCACAAGCGCCGCTACCGCCTCATCGACTTCAAGCGCAACCGCCACGGCGATGCTGCCAAGGTCATCGGAATCGAATACGATCCCAACCGCTCGGCCAACATCGCGCTGATCGAGTACGCCGACGGGCAGAAGAGCTACATCTTGGCGCCCGCCAAGCTCCAGGTCGGCGCGAAGGTCATGTCCGGCGACAAGGCTGCTCCCGAGCTCGGCAACGCCCTGCCTCTCCGCCGGATCCCGCTCGGCACCTCCATCCACAACCTCGAGCTGGTTCCCGGGCGCGGTGGCAAGATCGCCCGGAGCGCCGGCCAGCAGGCCATCCTGTCCAACCGCGAGGGGGACTATGCCCTCGTCCGGCTCCCCTCGGGCGAGATCCGCAAGATCAACGCCGACTGCTTCGCCACCGTCGGCCGCGTCGGCAACATCCAGCACGGCGATATCGTTTCCGGCAAGGCGGGCCGCTCCCGCTGGCTCGGCATCCGGCCCACCGTTCGCGGGATGTGCATGAACCCCGTCGATCACCCGAACGGGGGTGGTGAGGGCAAGTCGAAGTCCGGTGGCGGTCGCCAGCACCTAAAGAGTCCGTGGGGTCACACCAAGGGGGAAAAGACCCGCAAGCAGGTCAAGCCCAGCGACAAGTTCATCGTGTCCGGTCGGAAGAGCAAGAAGCGCCGCTAGACCCGTCTACCAATTCACCCACAGATCACTCACCTCTAATTAGTCATGGGAAGATCCCTCAAAAAAGGACCGTTCGTCGATCAGAAGTTACTCCTGAAGATCGATGCGCAGAACGATGCTAATACCAAGAAGCCGATCAAGACCTGGTCCCGGCGTTCGATGATCACGCCCGATTTCGTCGGGCACACGTTCATGGTGCACACCGGTAAGGACTTCGCGACCGTCTACGTCACCGAGAACATGGTTGGCCACAAGCTCGGCGAGTTCTCGCCGACGCGGAAGTTCGTCGCCCACGGCTCCCACACCCGCAAGTAACCGCCCCCGTCCCCGCCCGTATCATGCCCACCACCTTCCACCTCCAGCTTGGCCTCCGCCGGTCGGTTCCCGCGCTCGTCGCGTGTGCCGCACTCGCGCCCGCTGTGCTGTCGGCGGAAAGCGACGAGCAGATGCAGATTGCCGAGGCCAAGGCCGCCCTGGCCGCCGCCATGCGGAAGAACGCGGCGCTGGAAAGCCAGCTGACCGAATTTGCTTCCCGGGAGAAGGCGATGGGCGAGAGCATGGCCGCGGCCAATTCCGAGGCGCGCGAGTACCGGGAGGACTATCAGAAGATCCGCCTCCAACTGGAAGCTCTCGGCATCGACGTCCTCCGGAAAGATTCCCGGGGTCTCGACGAACGCCTGCTCAACGCGGTCAACGATCTCACCCTCGCCGAGGAGAGAAACACCGCACTGGCCAATCAGCTTTCCGCGCTCGGTGACGAGGTGCAACGGTATCTCAATACGACCGTGACCTCCGACCCCACCGCCGCGCTCCGCCTCGAGCAGGAGATCGGCAAGGCCCGCGCCCTGGTGGCCGGTGTCCCCCTTGAGCCGATCGACTCCCGCGAGACCGGGCGAACCCAGGTCGTGAGCGTTAAGGCGGACTACGGGTTGCTCGTCCTCAATGTCGGCGACCGGGACGGCGTCCGTATCGGAACCCCGTTCCTCATTTCCCGAAAAGATCGCCCGGTCGCGTCGGCCATGGTCGTCGATTCACGCAAGGCCATTTCTGGCGCCATCATCACTGAACTCTTGGCCGAGGGAGACACCGTGCAAGTCGGTGACCTCGCCCGCCTCGAAACTTTCCCATCGCTTACCAACTAACCGGTTTTCATCCACCCTTTGCCACCTACCGCCATGGAAGTACGCTCCATCTACAAATACGCCCGGATCTCCCAGCTCAAAGCTCGCGACGTCGCTCGCGAAATCCAGGGGCTTCCTGCCTCGAAAGCGCTCGACACGCTCGCCTTCACCCCGCGGAAGGCTGCCGCGATCATCGGCAAGACACTCAAGTCGGCGATCGCCAATGCGGAGAACAACCACGACCTCGACGTGACGACCCTCGTCGTCAAAGAGGCCACCGTCGGCAAGGGGCCGGCCTTCCGCCGCTTCAAGCCCCGCGCCCGGGGTTCTGCCTCGCCGATCCGGAAGCCGACCAGCCACATCACGGTGATCCTCACCGATGAGATCGAGATCCCCGAGCCGCGCAAACGCTCGACCGGCGCCTCCAAGCGCAAGGCGAAAAAGCAGCAGACCAAAGCCGCCGCCCCGGCCGCCGTGGTCGCCCCCCGCGAGATTGCTCCCGAGGAACCCGAGGCGGCCGCCACCGAGGAAACGATCGCTA
>CAZKYJ010000334.1:0-3048 GCA_964556355.1 uncultured Verrucomicrobiales bacterium
GGGCGGTGCCAACGCCTCGGACGGCACCTTCGGCACCGTCGCCGATACCAAGTTCAACCCGGATCGGGGCGTCTACCCGAATGCGGCGCAGCCCACGCTCCCGTTCGACGTCACCATCACCACCGCCACCGATGGCGCCACCATCCGCTACACCACCGACGGCTCCGAACCCACCGCCACCTCCGGGACGGTCTACACCGGTGCGATCCCCATCGGAAGCACCACCACCCTGCGCGCCGCCGCGTTCAAGGAGGGCTTCCAGCCGACCGACATCGACACCCATACCTACCTCGTGCCCGCGGACGTCGTGCTGCAGCAGCCCGACGGCAGCCCGCCGCCCGGCTGGCCCGCCAGCCCGGTCAACGACCAACTGCTCGACTACGGCATGGATCCCAACGTCGTGAATCAAGAGGGTGCCGCCGCCATCGTCGGGGCGCTCACCGCCTTCCCCAGCATCTCCATCGTCACCGAGCAAGCCAACCTCACTGACACCACCACCGGGATCTATACCCACGCCGGCAACCGGGGGTTCGCCTGGGAGCGACCGGGCTCGCTCGAGTTCCTCATGCCCGAGGGCTTCGCCGACGCCGACCGCTACGGCGGGCCGGAGAACATCCAGTCCGGGGTGGGCATCCGCATCCGGGGCGGGTTCAGCCGCAGCGGAGCCAACCCGAAGCACTCGTTCCGGCTCTTTTTCCGCGCCGACTACGGCGACTCGAAACTCCGCCATCCGATCTTCGGTGACGAGGGGGCCGACGAGTTCGATGCCCTCGACCTCCGCGGCCCACAAAACTATTCGTGGGCGTTCCAAGGCGACGGTCGCAACACGTTCCTCCGCGACGTGTGGTCCCGCGACCTCCAGGGTGAGATGGGGCACGCCTACACCCGCAGCCGCTTCTACCACCTCTATCTCAACGGGATCTACTGGGGCATCTGCCAGAGCGAGGAGCGCCCCGAGGGCGATTTCGCCGAGACCTACTTCGGTGGCGACGAGCTGGATTACGACGTCGTCAAGTCTCGCGGCGACGTGGCGGACGGGGACCGCCAGAGCTTTACCCGCCTCCACGCCGCGTGGCAGACCGGCTTCACCGACAACACCGACTACTATCGCGTGCAGGGGCTCGATCCCAACGGCATTCGCGATTTCGGGATCGAGAAGCTCGTCGATCTGCCCAACCTCATCGACTACATGCTCATCACCTACTACACCGGTGACCGCGATGGTCCCGGATCCCGGTTCACCCAGCCGACTCCGAACAACTACTTCGGCATTTTCAGTCGGGTCAATCCCGATGGCTACAAGTACTTCGAGCACGACTCCGAACACTCGCTGGGCACAGGGGATTTCGACATGACCTTCCCATTCACCACCAGCACGACCGCGCTCCAGTTCAACCCCCACACGCTCCACGAGGGGTTGACCGCCAACCTCGAGTACCGCACCGCCTTCGCTGACCGCGCCAACGAGGTCCTTGCGGAGGACGGGCTGCTCGGTAGCGCGGCCGGCAACGCCCGGCTCGACCGGCGCGCGGCCGAAGTCAGCCCCGGCATCATCGCCCACTCCGCCCGCTGGGGCGATGCCAAGCGCGAGCCCGCCTTCGGGTTCGCCGACTGGAGCAATGCCGTCGATGGCGTGCGTAGTTTCATCGACGGCCGGGTACCCGCGCTCGTCACCCAGCTGCGCGCCCGCGGCTGGTTCCCTTCGATCGACGCCCCCACCTTCACCCGGATGGGCGGTTACATCGGTAGCGACGAGCGCGTCCTCCTCAGTTCCACCGGCGGGACGATCTACTACCAGCTCGGTACCGACCCCAGCCAGGTCGGTGGCGCCCTCGCCCCCGGATCCGACATTTTCATCGGTTCCACCGAGACCGTCAACCTCGTCAGCGCCGGCTCGGTCTGGCGCTACCTCGACGATGGCAGCAACCAGATGACGGCCTGGCGCGAGCCCGGCTTCGACGACAGCGCGTGGGCGTCGGGCCCCGCCCAGCTCGGCTATGGCGACGGCGACGAAACCACGACGGTCAACGGAGGCCCTTCCGGCAGCCGTTTCCTCACCACCTACTTCCGCCATCAGTTCGAGGCGACCGACGTCGATGAATTCGACGAGCTCGTCGTCGGCCTCATGCGCGATGACGGTGGCGTGGTCTACCTCAACGGCACCGATGTCTTCCGCTCGAACATCCGCCCCGGGGACGTCCCACTTTTTTCCGACACCGCCAGCGCGGTCGTCGGCAGCACCGAGGAAAGTGAATTCTTCGAGCTAAAATTCGGTGCGAACCTCCTCGTCGAAGGCACCAACACCCTCGCTGTCGAGATCCATCAAGCCAGCACCGGGAGCAGCGATATCAGCTTCGACCTCCGGTTGGCAGGAACCCGCACCCTCACCGCTTCGGAGCTTTTCCTCCCCGGGCCTGGCGAGGTGGAAGTCTTGGCCCGCGCCCGCGCGTCCGACAACGAGTGGAGCGCCCTCAGTCGCGCCCTCTACTTCGTCGATCTCACCCCGGCCGGCGCCGGCAACCTCGTCGTTTCGAAAGTCCACTACCGTCCGGCGCCACCTACCCCGGCGGAGCTCGCCGCCGGTTTCACCGACCGCGATGACTTCGAGTTCATCGAGCTGCGCAACACCGGGAGCGGCGAGACCGTCCACCTCCGGAATATCCGCTTCGTCGACGGCATCGAGTTCCACTTTGACGACGCCAGCGCCGGCACCATGACCGTCGCGCCAGGAGGGCGCGTCGTCCTGGTCAGGAACCGCGCCGCGTTCGAGTTTCGCTACGGGAGCGCCGTCCCGGTCGCGGGCACTTTCCAGGGCGGGCTCAACAACGGCGGCGAGGCCATCTCGCTCGTCGCGGCCGACGGCGGATCGGTCACTACATTCACCTTCAACGATGCCGGAGCCTGGCCGGAGTCCGCCGACGGCGACGGGTTCGCCCTCGTTCTTCTCCCCGGGGGCGATCCCAACGATCCCCGCAGCTGGCGCCACAGCAGTGTATCCGGAGGCAGTCCCGGTGCCGACGACGCCATCCGCTACGGCGATTGGAAATC
>CAZKYJ010000334.1:3058-6020 GCA_964556355.1 uncultured Verrucomicrobiales bacterium
GGACGACGACGACCGCGACGGCGACCTCCTCACGGCACCCGCGGAGTACGCCCTCGGCGGCGACCCGTCGGAGGCCGATGCCGCCACCGTCGGGCCGGCGATCTCGATCGTCGACGGCTTCCTCGTCGTCCGCATCTCTCGCCGGGCGGGTGCCGACGATGCGACGGTTTCCCCCGAAGCCAGCACCGGGCTCGGTGGCTGGCAGGACGAGAGTATCGCCGGGTTCGAGTTCGTCGGTACCACCTTTGATCCCGCCGCCGCGCGCGAGACGCTCACCTTCCGGTCCGCCACCCCCGCCGCCGATTTGCCCGCCCGTTTTGTCCGGGCCGCCATCGCCTATTAGCCGTCTCCCCCGAAAGCCGATGGGGCCTCGGACCGGCGTTCCCGCCGCATCCGGCAGGAGGGCGATCCGCGCCCGCTGATCGCGTCAGCGGGGGGTGGCCGTCAAACAAATCGCGCCCGGTGGTTGCATTCCTTGTCTAAAAGTGTAGAATTGCTAGAATTTTAAGATTTACTATGGAATCGAATCATGCAGAAGAGTCGGGAATCGCCGGTCGTCGGTGGGGGCGTGTCGCGTTGGTGTCAGCCGTTGGGGGGATGCTGGCTATCGGGGGGGTCTATCTCTACAAGCTTGACCTCCGGTCGAAACTCCACGACGAGGCCGTCGACGAGCGGTCGCTGATCACCTCGAGCATCCCGCTTCCGACCGGCGGAGGATCGGGCGCAGCGGTGCCCAAAGGGAACGCTATCGACGAGGATGAGCTGACGCGGCGACGCCAATCGCTGTCCGAGGACGCGGTCAGCACGATCGCCGATTTCTTCGCGGCGAGTTCAATCGTGGAGAAAGCGGGTTCGGTAGTCGACCGCGAGAGGGTGTTGCCGCTGATGGAGGCCTATTACGCCACGCACCCGCAGGAGGAGTTCGAGGAGGCGGACTTTATGCCCATCCGGACGTTCCCGCGTTTCGTCGAGGCAGGCATGTCGGTTTTCGCCCTGATCCCGCGCCGGGAAACCGATCGCCCGACTGGCGATCCTTATGAAGATGCGGAAGCGCTGCTCTATATCGTTGTCGGGGCGGACGGGCGGCCGCTCCTCGACTGGGAGACCTACATCCAGACGAAGGACAAATCGGTGTTCGATTATACCGAGCGCCCGCGAGAGGGAACGGGTACTTTCCGGCTCTCGCTTTCGGAGATCACGGCGGTGGCCCTTGAGAGCGATGCGATGATCCTCGATGCCGCGGATCCCGCGGTTCGCTCGAGGCCGTTCGAAGTGGTGGTTCCGGACGGCGCCGTCGCGGACGCGATCCGCGCGGGTCTGGCCGGCCTCGAGCGCGACCGCTTTGCGACTGTCGCTCTTCGGTGGGCGGAGTCGGAGAGTGGCGCAGGAAGGGTCGAAGTGTCCGAACTCATCACATGGGGGTTCGAGGGAACCGGCTGGGAGGATCCCGCGACGACCCCGGCGGGATCCGAGACCTTCGTCGGGCGCTGACCGGCCGATCGTCACGGGACTTTTACATATATTTTTGCGCGACGGTATTGTGCACCGTCGGCAACGAGTGGATCGTATCGGGAAACCAAACCCATTGATCCAACCATGACCCCCCCCACCGATTTTCGGCGGCGCCTCGGTGCCGCCTTCTTCGCTGCTGCCGTCGCGCTCGCCCCGGGCTTCGCCTCCGCCGAACTCCTCCTCTTTTACGATTTCGAAGACGGCACCGACACCACGATCGACAACCTCGGCTCGCTGATGACAGCGGGTATACTTAATGCGAACAGCGCCGCTGCCGAGGACCTTTTCGCCGCGGGCGCACCGGAAGGATCGACACCCGCTACGGGGTTGGTCATCGACGGAACCTTGGGCGACTTCATCGCCACGAACCTCTCCGCGGAGGCGCTCGCATTTTATGCCCCGGCCGCGAGCATGCTGCCCAATGACGGGCTGCCTAGCACCTACACGGCGACCGCATGGGCGCGCTTGGACGTCCCCACCACGGGGGATCATTTCATCTACGGGCAGTTCGATGCTCCGGCCAATAGCACGGGATTCTTGCACGACTGGTTCCGGGGAAACCGCGCGCACCTCGGGCACTGGGCCAACGATTCCACCGGCACGGCGATCATTCGGCAGGACGAATGGGTGCACGTCGCCTATCGCGTCGAGAACGGCTCGCGAACCCTTTTTGTGAACGGCGCGCGGGACACCAACCCGACCGCCGCCGGCGTGGGCGGCCTTCGCAACGACGCCGACATCATCATCGGATCGACCCAGGGTGCCGCCGGTGTCGCGACCCGGTCGTTCGTCGGAGCCCTCGACGATCTCGCGGTCTTTGACGAGGCCTTGTCCCAGAACCAGATCGCCTTTCTCGCCGGCGGGGGAGATCCCCTGATGCTCCCGGCGGCGGCCCCGATCCTCTACACCGCCCAGACCGGGGCGGGGGGAACGTGGAACCTCTACCAGCCCGTGGGCGGCCTGGCTCCCGGCACCACCGCCACCTGGTGGAACGCCCACAACGCGGCGATCACCACGCCCGATCCCAGTGGGACGACCGGCGCGATGGGGCACCTCCCTTCCATCGCGAACGCCGCGGAAAACTATGCGATCCGCGTTGTGACCCAAGGCGTGGGGGCGTGGCTCGGTGGAACCGACAACGACACCGCATTCACCATGCCGACGAGGGCGGAGGGGACATTCTTCTGGGCGAACGCCACCAGCAATTCGGGCACCCCGGTCGAAGACCAATTCTCTTACACCAACTGGGCTGCCGGCGAGCCGAACAACGCAATGAACGCCACCACCGGCCAGACGGGCGAAGACGCGATGGAGCTCCGGACGGACGGGCTCTGGAACGACAACCAGAGCGGCATCCCCGGCACCGGAGAGGCCGAGGATGGCTCCGGGCTCACCCAGGTCCTGCGTGCCTATGCCATCGAGTGGGACACCGAGGCTGCCGATCCGATCC
>CAZKYJ010000335.1:0-6001 GCA_964556355.1 uncultured Verrucomicrobiales bacterium
CCATGAACCCAGAAAACCTCACTTCCCCAGGGCGCCGACTCCTCGACCGGCGCAGCTTTCTCCGGAACACGGCCGGGACACTCGGCGGTCTCGGGCTCGCCCAGCTCCTCGCGGGGGAGGGGCTTTTTGCCGCGGGCGACAACCCGGCGGCATTCTCGGGCAAGGCTCCTATCCGTCCGACCATCGATCCCGACAACCCCTATCTCCCGCGGACGGGGCACTTTTCCTCCGCCGCGAAGAAGGTGCTGGTCATCTACTGTCCGGGGGCGGTGAGCCACGTCGATACCTTCGACTACAAACCCGCGCTCGCGAAGTATCACGGGCAGAAGCCGCCCGGGGTTCCCGAAGTGACGTTCGAGGGGCCGACCGGCAACATCGCGAAGCCGTTTTGGCAGTTCAGGCCGCGGGGCAAGAGCGGCAAGATGATCTCCGACCTGCTGCCGAATCTCGGTTCACTCGCCGATGATTTCTGTTTCATCCACTCGTTGCACACCCAGACGAGCGCGCACCCGCAGGGCGAGAACTTCATGAATACGGGATTCACCATGGAGGGGTTCCCATCGTTCGGTTCATGGGTGACGTATGCGCTCGGTTCGGAGTGCGAGGAGTTGCCCGCTTTCGTCGCCATCAACGACCCGCGTGGCATGGCGCGCTCGGGCAAGAATAATTTCGGCAACGGCTTTCTCCCGGCGGCGTTCCAGGGGACCGACTTCAACGCGAAGAACCCGCCCGCCAACCTCCGTCGGCCGCAGCGGTATTCGCCCGCCGACGACCGGGTGACGAATGATTTGCTCAAGCGGCTCAACGGCAGCCATCTCGAGCGCTATCCGGGAGATGCCGACCTTGCCGCCCGCATTGCGAGCTACGAACTCGCCGGGCAGATGCAGGTGTCCGTTCCCGACATGATGGACCTCTCCGGCGAGCCCGAGTCGATCCACAAAGAATATGGCACCGACACCGGGACCGAGTTGAAACGCGAGTATGCCAAGAACTGCATCCTCGCCCGCAGGCTGATCGAAAAGGGTGTCCGCGTCGTCCAACTCTTTAACGGCAGCGACCCTTCCGGTGGTAATGGGATCACCAACTGGGATTCCCACTCCAACATCGCCGAGACCCATGCCATGCAGGCGGAGATCATGGATCAGCCGACCGCCGCACTCATTGCCGACATGAAGCGGCGCGGCCTGCTCGACGACACCCTCATCGTCTGGGCCACCGAGTTCGGCCGCATGCCCTTCCTCCAGGGCAACGGGACGGGGCGTGACCACAACCCCGACGCCTTCACCTGCTTCCTCGCGGGCGCCGGGGTGAAAAACGCCTACAGCTACGGTGAGAGCGACGAGTTCGGGGCCAAGGCTGCGGTCAATCCGGCCACGGTCTACGACTTCAATGCGACGGTCCTCCATCTCCTCGGACTCGATCACGAGCGCCTGAGCTACTACCACAACGGGATCGAGCGCCGGTTGACCAACGTGCACGGGCACGTGATCACGGACATCTTGGCGTGAGGGTATCGGGGGGTCTTGACGGGTTCGCACCGAGTCCACGGCGCCGGTCACCCCAAGGTTCCGGGTGGGCGGGCGCGGGACAGCCCGACCAGGATCGCGCGTCCGACCGGCGGTAGTCGAACGATGACATGCTGCAGAAATGGTGATGTCTACCGTTGGGAGGATCCCGGACGGGTCGCCTGGCCGGCCTTGACGTTCTCCAGCAGCGAGCGCATGGCGTCCGCGCGCCTGGCATTTTCACGGATGACGTTCTCCGTCTGCGAGAGGTCGGTCTCGAGATCGTAGAGCTGTTCGGTGGGGGCGTCACTCCTCAGCTTTCCATCGACGACGTCGCTGTTGCTCTGTCCGGCGAACTGGAGTGCGGGCGGGCCGCCGAAGGCGTGATCGCCAACGCGCTTCGCGCCAAACCCACCCCCTCCTTGCGCGGGGATGAGCACCCACTTGCCCTGACGGATGGCGAGGTGGGACCGCGAGTGCGCCGCGAGGACGAGATGGTCGCGGACCTGCGTCTCCGGCGTGCCGGTCAGCGCGGGCAGCACGTCGAAGCTGTCCGGTCCCTCGTCCGCCGCCAGCTCCTGGCCGGTGAGGGCGGCCATCGAGGCCAACAGGTCGATGTTTGCGACGAGTTGATCGGAAACGGAGCCCGCCTCGATGTGCCCCGGCCAGCGGGCGATGAACGGCACGCGATGGCCGCCCTCCCACGCGTCGAACTTGAAACCGAGGAGATCGCCGTTGAGCCGGTGTCCGTGCCTGATGGCGTCCTGCCCACCCTGGTTGATCATGCCTCCATTATCGCTCGTAAAGATGACCAGCGTGTCGTCCGCCAGACCTTCCCGGTCCAGCGTCGTCATGACCTCGCCCACGATCCAATCCAGCTCGTGGACGAAGTCGCCGTAGCGCCCGCTCCCGCTGGTTCCCTGAAAGCGCTTCGCCGGCGTGAAGGGGTGGTGGATATTGGTGGTGGCGAGATAGAGGAAGAACGGCTCCGCCCGATGCTCGGCAATCCACCGGATCGCTTTTTCGGTGAGCCGGGTGCCGACGGCCTCGTCCCGGTAGTGGGCGTGGGCGGCTTCGGCACCCCCGATCTGATCGAGTCCCATTTTTTCGGGAAACCTCTCGGTTCGGGCACGTGCCCCATAGACGAGGGGGTCTTCCGGAACCAGGCCGACCACCCGGTGATTCTCTACGAAGACGAAGGGTGGATGACTGTTGACCACCGGCACGCCGAAGTAGTAGTCGAAGCCCAGTTCCAACGGACCAGGTTTCAGATCGCCGTTCCAATCCGGGGTTTTTTCTCCGATCCCGAGGTGCCATTTGCCGATGCAGGCCGTCGCGTATCCCGCTTCCTTCATGACATCCGCGACGGTCGTCCGGTCGGGGGCAACGACCAGTCCCGACCTCAGGAAGACGGGCGCGGAGAGATTCCTGCGGAACGGGTAACGGCCGGTCAGCAGGGCGTAGCGCGAGGGCGTGCAGACGGCCGACGCCGAGTGCGCGTCGGTGAAACGTCGGCCCTCGCTCGCGAGCTTGTCGATGTTCTGGGTTCGGAGTTTGGTCGCCCCGTAGCAGCCGAGATCGCCGTAGCCGAGATCGTCGGCAAAGATAAGGACGACATTGGGCGGTGGTTCTCCGGCGTCGCCCGGCCCAGCAAGCAGCAGGCAGGCGGACGCGGCTAGGGCGGCGGCGGCTTTCATGGCGGGTGGATCAGCTTTGGGCCACATCGGCTGGTCGTCTACCGCAATGTCGTCCGTCACGGCAATTCCCACCCGCCCCGTGCCGGGGTGAGAGAGATCTGATGGGGCGTCGGCACCGGTGGGGCGATTGGGAGGGTGGGGCGCGGTTCTGGCCATGGAACCGACCTCGGAAGCGCGGGAAAAAAACGTCCCTGGCCGCGAAATCTGCGGGAGGGTGCGCCGATGGAGCCCAACCGTCCCGAGCCCCCGCTGGCCATCCTCTTCCGGGACGAATGGCTCGTCGCCGTCGACAAGCCGCCCGGCCAGCTCGTCCACCCGTCCGACACGCCGCAGCCCGGCGACGCCGTAACCATGAAGCTCCTCCGCGACGAGCTCGGGCAACCGGTCCACCTCATCCACCGCCTCGATCGCCCGACTTCGGGCGTCCTCCTCTTCGCCACCGACGGAACCACAGCCCGGGCCCTGCACCTCGCCTTCGAAGGCCGCGAGGTGACGAAAACCTACTGGGCCGTCGTCGATGGCCAGCCCCGCTCGGAAGAGTGGGTCTGCCGCGAGCCGCTCCGCAAACACGAGACAGCTCCCGAGCGTTCCGCCGAGACGGCCTTCCACGTTCTCCAGCGGCTGCCGGGTTGTCTCGCGCTCGTCGAGGCCGTGCCCAAGACCGGACGCTTCCACCAGATCCGCCGCCACCTCCTCCACGCCGGAGTCCCCATCGTTGGCGACTTCCGCTACAGCGGGTCATCGCGCTGTGAAGATCTCGGGGCGCGCCTCGGCACCGGATCGCGGATGTTGCTGCAGGCGAAGTCGCTCCGGTTCCGGCATCCCGTCACCGGCACCGATATCCAGATCGCCGCTCCGACGGATCCCGTCCTCCAGCAGGCATTGGGCGGTTCTCCCTAGGGGATCCGCTACGCCCGCGTCTTCGAGCGCCGATCATCGCCTCCGCTCCCGGACCATGGCGCTCATATCGTTGAGAGCCTGCTGGGTGCCGCTGGGCGAGGCGTGGAAGGTGAGTGAGTCTGCGGCAGCGATGTCGATCATGGCTGCGCTGGCGATCGCATCCTGGTTGGCGGCCAAGAAGACGAACTGCCAGGCATACTTCTCCCTCTGGTGACGGATCTTGCCGGCGATCTTCGCGTAGGTGTAGCGCCGCGAGCTGTTCTCTTCGCCGTCGGTGAGAATGGCGACGATGACGGTGTCGGGGCGCTCCGCTGCGGGAAGGTGGGCGAGGCGTTTGCCGAGGCGGTCGATCGTCCGGCCGACCGCGTCGAGCAGGGCGGTCGAGCCGCGGGGGACAAAGGTGGTGGTGTCGAGCGGGACCGCCTCGGCGATCGGGATCGACTCGTAGACGGGAGAGTATTCGTCGTCGAAGAGGATGAGGCTGATGCGGGCCTCGCCGGGGGCGGCCTGCTGGTCGGCGAGGAATTGGTTGAACCCGGCGATTGCGGGTTCGGTGAGAGAAACCATCGAGCCCGAGCGGTCGAGGATGGTCGCGATTTCGGTCATTTGAGCCTTGGGGCGATAATTCATTGCGGAGTTCGGATTGGGATGAGAGAAGTTTACCACCAGGGGTGGGTCAGCTGGTGGGACAGGCTTAAAGAAAGATGAAGAAAGCGGCGAAAAAGAAGGCGAGTGCGGGCTATGCCGAGCGGGCGACGATGTCCCAGCCGATGATGAGGCGGATGGTGGAGATCCACCGGGAGATCGGGCGGGCCCCACGGAAGAAGGTGAACTGCACGACGCTGGCGGAGCAGCTCGAGGTGGGGCGCAAGACCGTGCTGCGGGACATCGTGATGATGCGGGACGAGCTGGGGATGCCGATCGGCTACGACGGGCAGCGGCACACCTACTTCTACCTGCACCCGGTCGATCACCTGCCGCTCTTCCACCCCTCGGAGGGGGAGATGCTGGCGCTGTTCGTGGCGGAGAGGGCGCTCGGTGGTCTCGAGGGGACGGCGATGGCCGAGAGGGTGCGCAGCGCGCTCCGGAAGATCGCGGCGGCCATGCAGGACGAGGTGAGCCTTTCGCTCGAAGACATGGCGGACGGGATCTCGTTCCGGCGGGGCGGGGTGGCCCGGCACGATGCGGAGGTGTTCGGGAAGCTGGAGCGGGCGGTGCGGACGCGCTGTGAGGTCGCCCTCGGGTACCGGAAGCTGAACGCGACGAAGGATTCGGTGCGGCACGTCGAACCCTACCACCTGGCGGAGATCGGTGGGGCGTGGTATGTCATCGGGCGGGACCGGAAGCGGTCGGCGCTGCGGACGTTCGCGCTGGCGCGCGTGAGTCGGGTGGAAGTGCGGGCACGAAAGTTCGAGCGGCCGGCGGACTTTTCGCTGGGCGAACACCTGCGCGACAGCTTTGGTGTCTTCGCGGGAGCGGAGGACGGCGAGAGGCGCGAGGTGCGGTTGCACTTCGATGCCTTCGCGGCGCAGCTGGTGCGCGAGCGGGACTGGCACGCCAGCCAGCAGATCCGAGAGCTGCCACGAGGCGAGCTGGAGCTGAGGCTGACCCTGGACCGGATGGAGGAGATCCAACGGTGGGTATTGAGCTGGGGGGTGCACGCGACGGTGTTGGAGCCGCGGGAGCTGAAGCGGATGGTGAAATCGAAGCGGTTGCGGTGAGGGAGCCTTCGGGCTTATGGCAGATGGAAGATTGGAAACGAGCGATGGGGAGGAACTGGTGGAGGCGGGGTGCTCGGTGGGGGTGCTGTGGGGCGCTCGGATTGGCAGGCTGTGCGCTACCGGGAGAGGGTGGGCGGTTGGGCTTTGCCGGGTTCGGGGCTGGGGCGCTGCGGGATTT
>CAZKYJ010000336.1:0-298 GCA_964556355.1 uncultured Verrucomicrobiales bacterium
TCTTGGGTTTTCTCGCCTCATTCATCGCGATCTCGGGGGTCGGGCGATGGCTGGTCAAACCGCGCGTCGAGCGTCGCTTCGACCGCGTGGTAGCCGAGATGCCGGTAGAGTTCGTCGCGGGACTGCATGGAGTCGAGAACGCCGGACTGGGTCCCCTCGGACCGGATCGCCTCGTAGGTCCGGAGTGCGGCTTTGCTGGCCGCGCGGAAGGCGGAGAGCGGGTAGAGCGCGACACCCACCCCGGCCTCGGCGAGCTGCCCGGTGGTGAAGAGCGGCGTCTTCCCAAACTCGGTGATGT
>CAZKYJ010000336.1:308-5989 GCA_964556355.1 uncultured Verrucomicrobiales bacterium
AATCGGGACGCCGACCGATTCCGTGAACGTCCGGTAGTGGGCGAGCGCGGTCATCGCTTCCGGGAAAACCATGTCGGCCCCCGCCTCCACGCACGCCGCGGCGCGGTCGATGGCCGCCTCCATCCCCTCCACCGCAAAGGCGTCCGTGCGCGCCATGATGATAAAGTCGGCATCGCGCTTCGCATCGACGGCCGCCTTGACCCGGTCGACCATCTCCGCCGGGGAAACAATGGCTTTGTTAGGGCGGTGCCCGCAGCGCTTCTGCGCCACCTGGTCTTCGATGTGGACGCCGGCGGCCCCCGCCTTTTCCATGGCACGGACTGCGCGCGCGATGTTCAGGGCACCGCCCCATCCGGTGTCGATGTCCACCAGGGTCGGGAGTTCGGTGACGTCGGTGATGCGGCGGAGATCGACGAGGGCGTCCTCCATGGTGGTGATGCCCAGATCCGGGACGCCGCACGAGCTTGCCGCAATCCCGCCGCCGGATAGGTAGAGAGCTTGAAAGCCCGTGGCCACCGCGAGGATCGCGTGGTAGGCATTGATCGCGCCGACACATTGGAGGGGCCTTTCGCGTTCGAGCGCCTCGCGGAATTTTCGGCCGGGGGTCATGGATGACAGGGACGGTAACGACAAAGGACGGGGCAACAAGAGAGATCTCTGCGGGTGACGGTCCCAACGACGCCCCCTCCCGGGGAGAGGGCGCGATGGAGGCAATCGCCACCGCCTTTTCGACCGGTGGCGGCGGCTGAGAAAGTCTCCGGATGCCGTCACCGCGCGGCCCGGGCCGGCACCAGGGTCGCGCCGACGATTCCCGCGGCATCGCTTGTTATCAGGATGCGGTCCCCGTTGCGCGGATGGAAGGTCTCCCTCCCGCCGCGGTCCTTCCCGGTTCCGAGAACCACGATCTCGGGCGGGCGACAGCGGCCGAGCTTGCGGGTTTTCTGCGGCTTGATAGTGGCGGGCTCGCCGTCGATCCGGTAGCTCACGGCGACGCCGGCGAGGTTGGCGATGGCGAATTGAGCCATCGCGGACCGGGGGCGGGCAACCAGTTGGACGGCATAGTAGGTGCCGGTTCTTTTGCTCCTCGCGACGGCGACGCCGGTCTCCGTGGCGTCGGGATCGAGCATATTTTTGCGATGGCTTGCCGAGCCTTCCCATCCGTCGGAGAGCGCCCTGGCCAACTCATGAGAGGCGAACCCGCCCGAGCGGTACTGGCTGGCAATGTTCTCGGCGACGAGGCAGTAGTCATAGCCCGCCGCGGCGGCGCGCTGGGACGGCGTTCGTCCGTCGGCGCGGTGGCCGTATTTGTCGGTGCGCGCCATGAAATCGGCGAAGTCCTGCGCCGCCTTTTCTAGAGCTGGCACCGTCGCAAGTGGCGCGAGCTCCCGCGTTTTCCGGAGCGCGTTGGTCGCGTCCTCGATCGCGTCACTCACCCGATCGACATCGGGATCGGACGACGCTCCAGCGAGAGGGGCGTTCAGAAACACGATCGCCACCAGAAGTCTTCGCATCACTTTCCTTTACGTCCGGGACTTGGCCGATCATTCCTCACTCGGCGAGCGATCGGCTGAAGCGCATTTTCAGCGTGCCTACCCGGCTCTCGGTGCATCGCGGGTGAAAGAATCGCCCAGATTGAAAAGAATGATTCACACATGTTAGATGTTTTAGTAGAATATATTAAGGCCGCAGTGAGTCGGCTTGCCCGTCAGAGCAAAAAGACCGCCGCCAACCGACAACGGAGGGACACCCATGAGAACGATCCGGTATCAGCGGCGGAGGCGCGGTGCACCGGGCCTCGCCGAACGGCTCCTCGTCATCGCCGTGGCGGGGGGGCACGCTCGGCATCGCGATCCCGAGGCTTTCCGCGATTTTCTCCGGCGCGAAGACGAGTATTTCGGAGCGCGTCGGAAACGTGCTCGATAGCGTCGACCATCCCGCCGAAATTGGGCGACGCTCCCAGGGGAGCGGAGTGAAGTAGTGGGATCGGCTCCCCCGAAGGCCGCAAGACGTTCTCCCGCACGGTGGTTGATGCCGATCGATCCCTCAAGATTCGGGGGCGATTGGGTGAAGGCATACTCAGAGATACCGACGCGCCGGATGAGCGCCATTGCGATCACGAGCGAACTAAATCGGGCAAAGTGAAAATAAATTGCCACAAATATCATAATTTATAGTAAAATACTGGAGAGCCGCGTGTTTCGGCTTGCCCGTTAGAGAAAAAGACTGCCTGAAATCGAGAAGGAGAGGAAGCCAATGAGAACGATCCGGAATCCGCAACGGGGACGTGGCGCATTTAGCCTCGTCGAAATGCTTGTCGTCATCGGCGTGATTGGAGTCATCACGGCGATTGCGATTCCTGCACTGTCCGAGATTTTCACCAGTGCGAAGACGAGCAAGGACGAACGGAACGCCCAGAATGCTGCAGCGGTCTACGCTCTCGCGACATCCGCCGGGGCGGTCCTTCCCACGACAGATCCGGTGACGGCCATCAATGCGCTCCGGGACGGGGTGACGATCGCCGATCCCGAGAACCCGCTGAACCGCAAGAGCTTTACGCTTTCGATGGATTCGGACGAAATCGCATCAGCCGCTAGCCTGTTGACCTTCCAGGGCGGTTTGCTCGTCGTGCAGTAGACGGGGGAGCGGACTTTCCGGCGGGCTCAGCTTTCCTCGCGAGCAGGACTCGCTTCCGCTTTCGGTGCGCGGTAGCCAGGTCTGGCGAGGATTTCGATGTAGATGGCGGGCCAGCCTTCCTGCGAGGCGGCGTCGACGGCGGCGATGAGAGCACTGACATGCGTCGCGGTGGCGCCGTTGGCATCGCTCCCGGTACGGCAGTCGAAGTCCCAGAAATCGACGCCTTCGGGGAGCGGTTTGCGCCGTTCGCGTTTGAGGTATTTGCGGATGTCGGCCTTGATCGCCTCGACGACTCTCGGAGGTTTGTGGGGCGGGTTCTCGAACGGGAACGTCTTTTTCATCGGCGGCAATGGTGGGCGCGCTCGGCCTAGGGTTCAAGACGGCGACGAAACGCGCGGAGCGGTGCGTCGTTCTCCCCGATGATCAGGTCGTGGTGGCCGTCGCGGTCGAGATCGATGAGTCCGACGGACCGGGCGTCTCCGGGGATGACGAGACCGCTCTGACCGGGCCAGACGGGGGCAAATGTGCCGGTGCCGTCGCCGAGGAGGAGGAGGCCGAGACCTCCGTCCATCCGGCCGCTTTCGCGCTGGGGGGAGAAGTCGTTCTCGGCGAGCACGAGATCGAGGTGGCCGTCCTCGTTGGCATCGAGGAAAGCGAGGGCACGGCACGGGGCGATCTGTGCGAGCGGGGGCAGGGGAGCGAATTCGAGGCCCCCCGCTCCCCGGTTGATGAGGAGCCCGCACCGCAGTTCGGTGACGTCGAGCCGGAGGGCGCTCTGGAGCCCGATGTCGGTATAGATGTCGGCGAGTCCGGAGCTGGCGAACTGGTGGAAGGTGGGGAACTTGTCCCGGAGGGTGGGCATGGCAGCCTGCGAGCAGCTCTTCCCGCGGACGGGCAGCAGGCGCCCGCCTTTGACCGCAGCCTCGACGATCTGGGAGGTTCCGCTCCCCTCGAAGTCGCCGTAGTAGATCGAAACCGGCGCGGCCGGTTCCGGGTGGTACTTGCTGTTGAGCCCGAAGTTTCCCAGGGCGAAATCGGTGTCGCCATCACCATCGATATCGGTGGCCGCCAGGGCACTCCACCAGCCGGGTTCCGTCTGGTCGGCCCCCGCTCCCAGGGTGCCGCCGGTGTTAGTGAATACGCGCACGGATCCCCAATCGTGGGCGACCACGAGATCGGGTGCCGCATCACCATCGACGTCCTCCCAGAGCGCGGCGGTGACCATCCCGGTCGCGGCGAGACCGGGGACGGAATCGGTCACCTCGGTAAACCGGGGGCGCTCCGGCGTGCCATCGTTGCGCAGCAGCCGGCTCCGCGGCATTTCGGGGTAAAGCCCGGGGACGAGGCGACCGCCGACGAAGAGATCGAGATCTCCATCTCCGTCGTAGTCGCCCGGTGCGACGGCTCCGCCGCCGATGCGGTCGGCGGGGAGCACGTCCGGGCCGGCTTTGGCGAAGGTTCCCGCCCCGTCGTTGAGGTAGAGCCGGTCGGCAAGTTCCGGGGCTTCGGGCGCGAACTCGTAGCCGCCGCTGACCACGTAGATGTCGATATCGCCATCCCCGTCGGCATCGAGCACGGCGACGGCGGTATCCTCGGAGGAGCGGTCCTCCCGGAAGGCGGCGCTCGGTGCGGGCCCGAATCCGCCACCGGTGCGGAGCCAGACGCCGGTGATGCGGCCGGCCGCGCCGCCGATGACGATGTCTTCGTCCCCGTCGCCATTGAGGTCGCCGATGGCCAGCGGCGGACCGGGCGCGGAAAGCCGGTTCGGAAGGAGCGGCTGGAGCGCAAAGTCGTCGAACGCGTTCTCCCGATGCTCGAGGCGCCGGTCGATGGCGACGGGCTCGAACATCGGGGCAGGGGAGAGGGGGGGCGACGCCGGGAAACCACCCCCGCCCGCCATGAAGGTGAACTCGTTCCCGGCAGCGAGATCCGTCGCGACCTGGCGGAGCCCCCCCGGCCAACGGATCTCTAGGGTGTCAATGCTAGTGCTACGTCCGAGACCGAAGCACAGCGCCGGGTCGTCACTGCTCATGAACCCGGCGGCCGGGTGGAGCTGGCGCATCTGGGTCTGCCCGCCAGCCGTGAGGCGCACCTCGGCACCGACCGGGTGGTGCCCGGTGCCGGAGCCGTCGAGGCGGACCTTCACCCTCGGGGCATCGGACACGGCGTTGCGGTAGATGCTGCACGGCTCCCCCCATTCGTTGACGACGAGATCGGGGTCACCGTCGTTGTCGAGATCGCCCACGGCCGCTCCGAAACTGACCGACTCGGCGGCGAGCCCCCATGCCGTTCCCACGTTGTCAAAAGACAGGTCACCCCGGTTGCGGAAGGCCATGTTGGCGTCGCGCTTGGGCTCCGCCGCCTCCGAGGGATCGGCCAGCCCGGCGATGACATCGCTGTTCACCAGGTCGGCAGTCATGCCGTTGGTGATGAAAAGGTCGACCCAGCCATCGCTGTCGAAGTCGGCGAACTTCGGTGCCCACGTCCAGTCGGTGGCGGCGATTCCAGCCTGCTGTGCGATCTCCATGAAACGCTCGGTGCCGGAGTTGAGGTAGAGCGCGTTGCGCATGTACTGGCGGGGGCGGCCGGTCTCGAGGAACCATCCTTGGTCGTCCATGCTGCCCATTCCCATCTTGCTCTTGTAGTGGGTGGAACCCGCCATGTCGGTGGCGAGAAAGTCCATGCGGCCGTCGTTGTTGATGTCGGCGGGGGCGGAGCCCATCGAGAACCAGGGCGTGTGCGGCAAGCGATCGGGAGCCTCGTCGGCGAAGGTGCCGTCGCCCCGGTTCCGATAGAGGCGGTCGGGGCCGTAGAAGTCGCTGGCCACGTAGAGATCGGGCAGGCCATCGGAGTCGAAGTCCCACCAGGTTGCGGAAAGGGTGAGACCGGTGTCCGCAACGCCCGCCTCGGCAGCGACTTCGGTGAAACCTCCTTCGCCATCGTTGCGGAAGAGCTGGTTCGGCTGGCCGACGCGAAAGAGCTGCGGCGCGCCGGTATCCGGGCGGAGGATGAACCCGAACTGCTCCGCCCACTCTTCGCCCATCCGC
>CAZKYJ010000337.1:0-5988 GCA_964556355.1 uncultured Verrucomicrobiales bacterium
GGACGACCGTGGACTCCGGCGCGGAAATCCCACAGCTTTCGGCCTTCTGGACTGCGGACGAACTCGATGAAGGCGGTCGCGTAGGTGGGGTTGGGGGCGCCGCGGAACATCCCGATGGGATCGACGCTCCACGACGAACCGCCGGTCGGGGTGATAAAGCCAACGCGGGAACGGTCGTTGGCGTCGCGTACCATTTCGGCGGTGGCCCGTCCGTAGAAATCGATACACATGCCAGCGGCGGCACCGCCGGCGGCGACATCCCGGGGGATCTTGGTGGCGTCGTCGGTGAAGTAGCGCGCGTTGGCCCCGATGCGCTGGATAAGCTGGAGCCCGGCGATCCAGCCCTCGTTGAGCGCGATCTCGTGAACCTCGATGTCGCTGAGCCCCGGGATGGGCGTGGCGGCGGCGAGGGATGCTTGGATTTTCTGCTGGATGAGCATCTCGAACGCCTTGGTCACCGATCCGCTTTTGGTGGGATCGGCGATGGCGATGTTGTGGACGAACTCGGTTTTCCCCAAGTCGTCCCATTGTGATGGCGGCTCGGTGATGCGGAGCCGGCGCAGGACGTCGGTATTGTAGACGATCCCGAACGACGAGAGGCAGGTGCCGATCCAGCGGTCCTCCTCGTCGCGGTAGGGTTCGCCCGCGACCGCTAGGGGGATGGCGTCGTCCTCGAACCATTCGGGGTGGCGGTCGATGACGGCGGCCGGGCCGTACTGACCTTGGTCGCCGGCGCGGGCGACGATCTGCCCCATCTGGGCCTGGACGTTGAAGTCGTAGCTGCCGCCCCCGAAGAAAAGGTCGATGCCGATGCCGACGTTCGATTCGAGGAATGTCTTTTTGGCCTCCTGCTCGATGGTGAAGGCGCCGTTGGCGTCGGCGGGGAGCTCGAGCTTCCGATCGTTGAAAGCGCCGGCGACTTTGGATGACCAGGTGCGCTCCAGATCCGATCTCCAGTAGCTCTGGAAAGCGGCGAGGTAGTCGGAGTCGACCACCTTCGCGACTTCCGAGGTGCCACCGGGGATGCGCCAGTCGATCAGGATGTTCTTTCCCGTGGTCTCCTGCATGTGCTTGGCGAACGCGCGGGAGAAGGCGGCGCAGATCGTCTGATGGTGGGGCGTTACGATGACGACCTTGCCGTCGGGTTCGCCGTTGAAGACGGCCTCCCTCGGGCGCAGGACGAACGGTGCGACCAGGGTGAGAACCATGGCTCCTGCGACCGCGAGCGGCTTGATGAGGGCGGGAGGAAGCAAGGGGTGCTACTCGTTGAGGATGACGACGTCCTCGGGTTGGATCGTGGCATAGGTGGCGCGGTCACCGGGGCGGAGCATCTGCTGCGGGTTTATCGCGGAGATCCGGACGATGGTGCCGTCATCGGTGCAGAGGTGGTACTGCGCGGTTTCGCCGAGGTAGATCGCGTCGGTGATCTTGCCGTGGAGAGAATTTCGGATATCGCGGAAGTCGGCCAGGTGGAGGCATTCGGGCCGCATGCTGAGGACGACTTTGGTGCCGCGGGCGGGTTTCTTTGATTCATCGGCGAGTCGCCCCCAGAACCGCCCGTGGGAGGTGGCGACCCCGAAGAGGTGGGGACGGGAGGTATCGCCTTCCATGGTGCCCTCGATGAAGTTGGTTTCGCCGATGAAGTCGGCCACGGTCGTGGTGGCGGGGTTCTGGTAGATCTCGTGGGGGGTGCCGACCTGTGCGATGCGTCCGCCATCCATGATCGCCATGCGGTCGGCGATGGAAAGCGCCTCCTTCTGGTCGTGGGTCACATAGACGGCGGTGAGGCCGAACTCCTTGACGATACGGCGGATCTCCGAGCGCATCTCGATGCGGAGCTTGGCGTCGAGGTTGGAGAGCGGCTCGTCGAGGAGCAGGCACTGGGGCCGGACGACGAGGGAGCGGGCGAGGGCGACGCGCTGTTGCTGGCCGCCGGAGAGCTGGTTGATCTTGCGCTCGGCGAAGTCTCCCATGCGGACATTGTCGAGGGCGGTCTGGACGCGCTCCTCGATCTCGTCCCGGTCCACCTGGCGCTCCTCCAGGCCGAATGCGACGTTCTGAGCGACGTTCATGTGGGGCCAGAGCGCGTAGCTTTGGAACATCATGGCCGTGTTCCGCTGGTGCGCGGGGAGGTGGGTGACCTCCTGCATGTCGAAAAAGAGGTGGCCGTCATCCGGGATGTAGAAGCCGGCGATATGGCGGAGCAGGGTCGTTTTGCCGCAACCGGAAGGGCCGAGAAGAAAAAAGAGCTCGCCGGCTTCGATCTTGAGGGAGACCGAGTCGAGGGCGTCCGTCTTCCCGAAGCGCTTGCTCACGTTGCGGATGACGATGGAGACCATGGTGGGAGAAAAAAAGAGCCGGGGCGCGGAAGGCGGTCGGCTGTCGGTGGGGAGGGCTAGCGGGTAACTTTAGAGTCTTACAACTGTCGGGAAATATGAATCGGGGAAGCGATCTCTTCCGTATCGATGGGAGCCCCGGAATGCAAGGGAGAAACCGGCTCCCACGCCGGTGGCCATTGCCGGTTGCAAATGGCTGTCTGAAAAGCTACATAGGCAGAATCGAGCACTACATAATGGGAATGAGGCAAGTAATTTCACTACTTTTAGCAGGCGCGGCGGCGGTCGTTTTTCCGGCCTGCGATGATGATGCCCCTTCGGGTAGGCAGGACAACGTATTTCTCGAGCAGAGGCCGCCGCGCTACGGCCACGGGGGCACCCAGAGCCCGAGCAATCGGCCGGCGCCTACCGTTCCCCAAAACCAGTATGGCCAACGCCAGAGCCCCACGATCTACCTTACCCAACCGGAGCCCAGTCCCGAACCAAAACCCCAGCCGCAGAACGACTACTCCGTCGTCACGCCAAACAACCCTTCGCCCATCGTCGACCCGGAGCCGGAGCTGGATCCGCAGCCGTCGATGGTCGAGACGGAAACGACCTTGGAGCCCGAGCCGACCCCCGAGCCCGAGCCGGAGCCGACGCCCCCACCGAAAACCAACCCGAGCGGCCTGCCCTACGGGATCCCCGTCCCTGGGAAACCGTCCTACGTCTACAGCCCGCACGATTCTCAGAAGCGCTTCGTCAACGTGGAGGGCATCCCGCCGGGCACCGAGGTGAAGTGCCCGTACACGCAGAAGACGTTCCTCGTGCCGTGAGGTGCGGGAGCGTCCTCGTGCCCGACCAGCCGAGATGAGTCAGGCTCCGTTTCAGCGGGTCGCGGTGCTCGGTCCGGGACTCCTGGGAGGTTCGCTCGCCCTGGCCGTCCGCGCTCGCTTTCCGGAGGTCGAGGTGCGCCTCTGGGGGCGGCGGAGGGAGGCGGTAGAAAAGGCTCGAGCGCTCGGCATCGGTCACCTGGCAGACACCGATTCTCGCAAGGTGGTCGCCGGAGCGGATCTTATCGTTCTGGCGACGCCTGTCGGAGTGATGGCCGAAGTGCTCCAGGGCGGCCTCGGTGGCCCGGGGCCGACACCGGCACCGGGCGCTCTGGTCACTGATGTGGGGAGCGTGAAACGGTCGGTAATCGAGGCGATCGCGCCCATCGCGGCCCGGTCGGAACTCGGCTTCATCGGCTCCCATCCGATGGCAGGGTCGGAGAACGCCGGGCTCGAGCACGCCCGCAGCGACCTCTTTTTGGGTGCGGCCTGCATTGTGACGCCCGCTCCCGACCGCGATCCCATTGCCCTGTCGAGGCTTCGTGCCTTCTGGGAGTGCCTTGGGATGGTGGTGACCGAGATGGATGCGGACGCGCACGACGAGGTGGTCGCGAGGGTGAGCCATCTTCCCCACATGGCGGCTTCAGCCGTGGCAGAAGTGGCGCTCGGGAGCGCTCCGGAGCGAGCCCGTTTCGCCGGGGCGGGGTTCCGTGACACGACCCGCGTCGCGGCGGGGGATGCCGACCTTTGGACGGGGATCCTCTTGGAGAATCGGCGGGCGCTTCGGGCGCCGCTGGCCGAGCTGATCGCGGGGTTGCAAGCGGTGGCCGACGATCTCGAGCGGGGGGATGCCGGGGCGTTGCGGCACTTCCTTGACCGCGCCCGCAAGCTGCGCCATTCATGCCCGCCTTCCGCTGCTTCGTCCGAGGAGTAGCCCCGGCCCCCAAGCGATCTGACCTCTCCCTGATGCCCGAACTCCACGCGAAAAAAGCCAATCCGATCGCCGCTGAGATCAGTGTGCCCGGGGACAAAAGCATCTCCCATCGTTCCGTCCTTTTCGCGGCGCTCGCCAACGGGCGCTGCGAGATTACTGGCTTCCTACCCAGCGGCGATTGCCTCTGCACGGTCGAGGCAATGCGCGCGCTCGGGATCGAGATCAACTTCCTCAATGAGGAGAAGACCGCGCTCGAAGTCTTCGGTCGCGGGCTGAAATTCACGGCGCCCGCGTTCCCCATCGACTGCGGGAACTCGGGCACGACGATGCGCCTGCTGTCGGGCATCCTCGCCGGACAGCCGTTCCGCAGCCAACTTTTCGGCGACGAATCGCTCTCGCGCCGCCCGATGGGGCGGATCATCACGCCGCTAACCGCGATGGGAGCATCGGTTACAGCCGAGGGGGACAACACCTGCTCGCCCCTCACCATTCAAGGTGGCCCGCTCCAGGCGATCTCCTACCAGATGCCGATGGCGAGTGCCCAGGTGAAGAGTGCGATCCTTTTGGCGGGCCTGTTCGCCGACGGCAAGACAACGGTCATCCAGCCGGCCACCACCCGGGATCACACCGAGCGCATGCTCGAGTACCTGCTGGTGAAGACGGTACGGGAGGGGAACACGATTTCGATCTATGGTGGCCAGGTTCCCGAATCGCGCGACATCTTCGTGCCGGGCGATATCTCGAGCGCGGCCTTCTGGATCGTGGCCGCCGCCGCCCAGCCGGATGCCGAGCTCCATGTCACCGGCGTCGGTCTGAACAGCACGCGGGCGGGGATTCTGAAAGTGCTTCTGCGGATGGGTGCGAAGATCTCTGACTCGTCGTCGGCGCCGCAGGGCTCGGAACCCTTCGGGACGGTCACCGTGCGGGGAAGCCGTCTGAGGGGCACGACCATCGGCGGAGACGAGATCGCCAACGTCATCGACGAGTTGCCGATACTGGCCGTGGCCGGGGCGCTGGCCGAGGGCGAAACCATCATCAAAGACGCCGCCGAGCTGAGGGTGAAAGAGTCCGATCGGATCGCGCGAGTCGCCGAGAACCTCCGGGCGATGGGCGTGGAAGTGGCCGAGTTCGAAGATGGGATGCGCATCCGAGGTGGTGCCAAACTGAAGGGGATCCGGGTGGATCCGGATGGCGACCACCGGATTGCCATGGCGTTCGCAGTTGCCGGACTTTTCGCCGACGGGACCACGGTCATCGCAAATACCGAGTGTGTCGACACTTCCTACCCCGGTTTCGACCGCGCACTGAAACGGTTCATGAGCGAGGAGATCTCCGGCGATGTTCGAACCCGCGTTGTCACCTTGCCTCCCGACGGTGTCTCGGCATAAGGCGATATCAGGCGATCCCATGCAGAGCCCAGCACGCCAGTCCCAAGTCATTGCCATCGATGGTCCGGCCGCCTCGGGGAAGAGCAGCGTCGCCCGCGCCCTCGCGGAGCGTATCGGTGCCGCCCACCTCAATTCGGGACTGACCTACCGCGCCGCCGCCCGCGCCGTCTTGGACGCCCACATCGACCCGGACGATGCCGATGCCGTCGCGCGGTTCCTGCGGGGTTCGACGATCGCCTACGAGGTTGGCGGGCCGGACGGGCTACGTGTTTCGATCGCGGGAATCCAGCGGAGCGGCCTGGACTCGGACGACGTCAACGCGGCGGTCTCCGCCGTATCGAGCGTCGCGGAGGTGCGCGCGCGGATGGTCGCGATCCAGCGGGAGATCGCCTCCACCGGAACGACGGTGGTCGAGGGACGCGACATCGGGTCGGTCGTCTTCCCCGAGACCCCCTACAAGTTCTATATCGACGCACCGGCGAATGTGCGCGCGCAGCGGCGTGCCGCCCAAGGGCTCA
>CAZKYJ010000338.1:0-5979 GCA_964556355.1 uncultured Verrucomicrobiales bacterium
TGGCGGCCGTGAGTTCCTGGTTGAGCTGGAACTCGATGTTGATGCCCTCTTTGATATTGTCGATCTCGGTGCGGTTGAGGCGGATCTTGTCGTTGGCGTTGAGGATGCGCAGGGTCTGCTCGCGGATGAGGCCGGAGTCCCCGTCGCCGATTTCCGCCAGCCGGTCCTCGAGGCCGAAGAGCAGGTCTTGGAGGCGGTCGCGGTAGGCATCGCGCTGACTGTTGTAGGTGTCGATGTTAGTGAGCGCAGCGCCGAGGTCGGCCACGGCGTCGCCCACATAGTCTTGCACGGCGGGGAGCAGCGTGTCGTAGGAGTCGGCATTCGACCCGCCGACGATGAGCAGGAAGTCGTCGGGGAAGCCGAGCGCGTTGATGCCGGAGAGGTGGTGGCTTTGGATGTCTGTTAGTCTGTCGATCGCGGCGCGCCAGTTCTCGCGGGCGTCGAGCAGGGCGCGGCCGGGTGCGGCGGGCACCAGGGGATTGAGGCTGAGCGAGGAGGTGGCGAGGTAGCGGGCGGCGTCCTCGGCGGTGGCCAGGCCGAGATCCCGGTCGCCGGGGGCATCGCGGCGCAGGTAGAGTTCCGCCAGGCGGTGGGCGGCATCGCCGTAGCCGGCCAGGATCTCGAAGAGGAGCACGAGGTCGGCGAATTCGATGTCGGTGCCCGGTCCGCCGCCCGCGGGTTGGAGCAGGCCGCCGGCGTCGATGTAGTCGAGCGGGCGGACCGGGCGCAACGGCTGGAGTGCGGTGAAGAGGGCGAGCTGGGCGGGGTCGGTAAAGATCTCCTGGTAGCAGTCGGCCGCGCGGCGGAAGCGGGCGAGCACGCCGTCGGCCGGATCGGCGTAGGCGTCGATGTGGGCGGTGAGCGAGTAGTTGACGGCGTTGGCGGCGGCGGGGTCGAGGATGCGGGCGTCGCGCTCGATCTGGGAGGCGCGGAAACCGGCGAGGAAGCCCTCGAAGACGGCGGTGTCGTAGCAGAGGTCGAGCAGGAGGTTCTGCGCCTCGAGGTTGTCATCGATCGAGCCGGACTGCAGGCCACCGACGAGGATGTCACGGACGTTTTGGACCTGGTCGCGCTCGGCTTGACCGAAGAGGAGGGAGGGGTCGGGATCCGAGGGGACGCCGTCGGCCGGGGCGGTGACGGCGTAGCGGAACTCGACTTCGCCGGAGAGGTCGCCGATGCCGTAGAGCTCCCAGCGGTAGCGGAAGACGGCGCTGCCCGCGCTGCCGGGCGCGGTGTCCTCGGCGGCGTAGTAGTAGAGGGGCTCGGCACCCGGGGCGTAGGAGCCGTCGATGAGGGAGTAGGTATTGTTCGGCGGGGTGGCGAAGATGTCGGGGGAATCCGGTATGAAGGTCTCCGGCGTCACGCCGTCGGCACGGGTGGCGAGGTTTTGGAAAACCTGGACGCGCTGGGTGGTGTTGAGCCGCGCTCCGTACATCAGGTGGACGGCGGGGCCGACGGCGCGCCCGTCCTGGTTGTAGGCGCCATTCCCGCCGTCGCCGCCCTGCGCCTTGTTGTTGGCAAAGACGACGTCGTAGAGCTCGAGCGTGCCGTGGGCGGCGACGAAGATGGCACCGCCCATGCCGGCGCCCGCGCCGCTGCGCCCGGCATCGCCCCCGAAGCCGGGGAAGAAGAAGGCTCCCCCGACGTCGGGGTGGAGCGTCCCTTGATTACCGCTGGTGCCGAAGCCACCGAAGAGCCCGCCGAATCCGAAGAGCCCGCCGTCACCATCGGCGCCGCGCGAGCCATCCACGTTGTCGCTACCACCAAGCGCGCCCCCACCACCGGATCCGCCGCCCCCACCGCCCGCGCCGCCCCCGGCACCGTATCCGCCGCGCCCGCCGTCGCCGCCATTGCCACCCCGGCCGCCGTCGCCAGAGACTGCGCCCGAACGATCCGGGCGGGCGGACGCACCACCGCCCCCGCCCGCGCCGCTGAGGCCGCGGCCCCCACCTTGGAACCCGCTGCCGGCCACGCCGTCGGGGCCATCTGTGCCGGGCTGGCCGGGTGGGGCGACGAAGCGCTCGGCGTGGAGCGGGCCGGCGTCGCCGCCGGGAAGGCCATCGATGCTCGGGTTCCCGTCCGTAGGAGGATTGGGCGAGTTCTCGTTGAAGTAGGCGCCCCCCGACCCACCGAGGCCGGGTTCGTCTCCGGTCAGGTTCAGGTCATCGATCGGAATCCCCGTATCGATGCCCTGGCCCGGGGCCTCGCTACCGCCGCCGCCGATGGCGGTATTGCCTACAAAATCGGCACGCTCGATCCTAACATTGGCACCGAAGCCGGCGAAGAGCGCGCCGCCCATCCCGGGATTCCCACCGACGCCGGGAGGGTTCGTCTGCCCCTGCGCGAGGCCGTTGGCCACGGTGAGATCACGAAGGACGAGGGCGCTGCCCTCGGTGACGCGCAGCGGTTGGACGGAGCCGCCTCCGTCGAGGGTGAGCCGGTTTTTCCCCGACCCCTGCAGGATGATGCGACCGTCGATCTCCAGCGGCGCGGAGAGGGCGATGGTGCCGGCGACCTGGCGGCAGTCGACGAGGATGAGGGGAAGCGGTGCCCCGGGCGACCCGGATTGCGCGTCCTGGTTCGTGGTGGCGACAAGAACCTCGAGCGCATGGCGGAGCGAACCGGGTCCGATGTCGTCCGCGGTGGTGACGAGATGGGTGACGGCGACGGCTTCGCCGAAACTGTAGGGCGACTGCCATTCGACGAGCTCGGGGCTGCCGCTGAGGTCGGCGTGGGCCGCGCTGGCAGAGAGGTCTTCGAGATCGTTGGCACCGGGGGTGCCGACGCCGAGGTCGGCCGGGTTCTCGATCGGGTAGTAGGCCAGGAGGTCGGGGTCGGCGAGCTCCGCATCGTCGAGCGGGCGGGCGAAGCGCTCGTAGATTTCCTCGCCGCTCAGCGCCTTGCCCCAGATGCGGAGGTCGTCGAGCGCGCCGCGGAACGGGGTCGAGCCCTCGCCGCCCTGCGGGCGTCCGCCGATGACGAGTGCGCCGGATCCGGTGTAGGGAGCGACCCCGGTCTGCGAGACCAGCGGTTGGAAATTGCCGACGAAGTCGGTGCCGTTGCGGTGGATGCGGCGCTCGCCGGTGGTGGCATCGTAGACGCAGGCCCAGTGGACCCACTGGCCGCTGTCGTTGCCGACGTCGGTGACGAGGTCGTTGTTCCAGAACGAGAAGACGAAACGGTCGTCGCCGCGATAGCCGACGTGCAGGCCCTCGCCCGCGGTGGTTGTGCCCTGGCCGACCGCCCAGTCGCCCCGCCCGAGTTCGTCGCGCCGCGTCCAGAACTCGATGGTGAACGAGCGGTTGTCCAGATCGACGGCAGTGGTGGCGGGCACGGTCGCGCTCTCGAAATCGCCGTCGAAAACGAGGTGGTTGCGGGCGGTGGCCGGCAGTAGCCCGGCGGCGAGGAGGAGGAGTCCGAGAAGGGGCTTCATCAGTCTAGTTGGGTGCGGTGCTCGGCGCCGCAAGCGCGGGCTGGCGGTAGAGGGCGAAGGTGCCCTGGAGGTCGGTCACGTTAAGGTGCTCGTGGTCGGGCACCGTAGTACTGAGGCTGAAGGTGCCCTCGATCTCATCGGCGGTGACCTGATCCGCACCGCTGGCGGCGAAAAGGATCGAGAGCGTGGTGTCCTTCCCGTAGAATGTCGAGTCGGCCGGGAGCTGCACGCCGCCGACGCCCGCGGAGAAGGTGGCGTCGTCGAGGTCGAGCCCGAAGCTGCTGAAAAACCAGCCCGTGCCGGGCGGGGCGGGCGGGATGAGGCCACCGCCGTCGGTCTTGAAGCAGACGGTGCGGGTGCCGTCCTGGTTGATGACGAGCAGGCGCACGGCGACCTCGCCGCCGTTGTCTGGCAGTGTCAGGGTGCCGGCGTAGGACGAGTCGTTATCGGTGATGACGAGGGTGATCGAGGAGTTGACGCCGAGGGCGTAGGTGGCCCCGCCAGAGCCGAGCTCGAGGTTCACGATGACGGTGGCTAGGGAGTCGGGCGAGGCGTCGTCGTCGAGCGTCACCGGGATGAAGGCCGATGTTGCGTCGGTCAGAGAGATCGATCCGGCGGCCGGGCCGGATCCTTGGTCGATGGTGAAGTTGAGCGTGCCGGTGAACGGGGTGGTGAAGCTGACGGAGACGCCGGTCCCGGCCGCACCCTCCACGAGCGTGGCGGTGGGCGCATCGAAGCTGGCGGTGAGGACGACGCCATCCTTGAGCACGCGGAAGAACTGGCGCGGCGCGGCGGGATCGACGGGAACGGTGGCCTGCCAGCGGCCGGGGCTGCTGCCGACGGGGGTGATGGTGGCGTTGACCACCGGATTCCAGGTGTCGGCGGACAGGTTGGTGGTGGCCTCGACTTCGAAATCTTCGACGAGGCCGGTGCCGTCGTCTCGGAAGCTGAGGCGCACCTCGGTGGTGGCTGGCCGGACGAAATCGGTGACGGACACGGGCGGGGCGGCGCCCGCAGTGAGGAGGGACGCCGCCAGGGCGAAGGCAATGAGTGCTGTGGTTTTCATGGTCTCACCAAGGGGCTGCGGGTTCCGCGCGCGATTGTTACAGGGCGGATCCCGTTTATCATAGTAGACAAGCTTCCATGCCCGAGCCGTCCACACGAGAAAAATCTTCTTTTTGGGGATCGGCGGCGGTATCACTCGTGCTGGGCGCGATGGTCGCGCTGCTGGCCATCGGCTACCTCCGGCAGTCGGGGCTGCGGGAGGCGGCGGCGGGAGCGGAGGCGGCGGCGGAGGAGGCGGGCGAAGCGGCGCGAAGGGCGGCGAACCGTGGGGAGCGTGCCCGGGACGAGGCGGAGGCGCTGGCGGGGTTCGTCCTCGAAGACCTCCGCGACGACCTGGCCGCCATCGGTCGCTCGGACATCTTGGAGCGGGCGGCGGCGCAGGCGGTCCAGTACTTCGACCGCCTGCCGGAAGAACTCGTCACCGACACCACGGTAGACGAACACGCCTCCGTCCTGGAGACCCTGGCCCACGCCCGGCACGACCTCGGCGAGATCGACCGGGCGCTGGAGGCGATGCGGGCATGCGTGGCGCTGCGGGAGCGGGCGGGCGGATCCGAGCTGGCACGCACGCTGGGCGAGCTGGCGATCTTGCACGGCGCGCGGGGCGACCGCGAGGCGGCGCGGGAAGCCTACCGCGCCGTCTTGTCGCTGTGCGAGGGCAAGGAGGGCGACGATTGGGAGTATGTGAGGGCGGCGACGCAGCTCGGCCTCGGCGACGCGGAGCTGCAAGCGGATAACGTGGAGTGGGCACTGGCCGGCTATGCGAAGGCGAGGGAGCTCGCCGGCGAAGCGGACCGGGTCGAGATGTTGCAAGTGCTGATGACGGCGGAGAACAACACGGGCTACGCCCACCAGCAGATGGGCGACATCGGAGCGTCGGAGACCGCCTACCTGCGGGCGCTCGTGGTAGAGCGGAAACTGGTGGCGCTGGAGCCGGAGGTGCGGCGCTGGGAGAAGGAGCTGGCCACGACGCTGAACAATCTGGGTACCTTGTTAGACAGCCGGGAGGAATGGGGCCGCGCGGAGCCGGCGCTGGCGGAGGCGTTGCGCCTCCGCCGCGGCCTGGTGAGCTGGGATCCCCGCAACGCGCGCTGGCTCTCGGACCTGGCGAACTCGCAGTACAACCTGGCGATGCTGAAGCTCGACATGGGCGAGGCGGAGGAGGCGGCGGCCATGGCCAAGGCATCGATGGCCAGCTCCCGGAGGCTGATCATGATGGACCCGACCAATGGCGGCGCGGTGGAGGCGATGAAAGACTCGTCGCGGGTCTACCGGCGCGCATTCGTGGAAGTGGGGAGGCCCGATCTGGCGGAGGCGCTGGCGGCGGAAACATTGGCCTTCATCGAGTCCGTGCGGGACGGGGGGGCGGAGGCGGGGGGGGCGTGGGACGAGGCGCTGATGGGGCTCTACTACGACCTCGGCCGGATCAAGGAGGCGCAGGGCGAGCCGGAGGATGCGGTGGAGCTGCGCCGGAAGCGCGC
>CAZKYJ010000339.1:0-5956 GCA_964556355.1 uncultured Verrucomicrobiales bacterium
CCCGTGCAAGGAAAGTCGCGCAGCCGGAGCTACCTCACCGTGATCGACACGGCGACGGCCACGGTCGGCCAGTACCGTCTCCGATTTGACGTCAGTGATTTCCGCGCGCCCGAAGGCACCGAAATGCTTTGCCACCTCTACGAAGGTGGCGGTACCGACCAGGGGTTCATCGACTACCAGGTCACCCACCAGGCCGAGCTTCCCGCCCTCGCCCCGGTGCGCCCGCTCATCACCACCGGTCGAGGTGCGACCGCGTGGAACGTCCTGACCGATGTTCCGATCTCCGGCGATGGAGCTTTCGAACTCAGTTTCGGCCTGCGGGAGGTCGGGAAGCCGGGCAACTACCTCGCGCTCGTCTGGACGCAGGTGAAGCGCGGGGGATCGGCACCGATGCCCTCGATGAGCATCGACAACATCAGTGTTTCCCCTGTCCCTGCCACCGATCCTGTGGCCGTCGAGATCCCTGACCGACCGTTGGGGCAGGGCGGGGGATGGCGGCTCCTCCCGGAGTTTTCCGATGAGTTCGAGGCCGCCGGGATCGATCCGGCCAAATGGAACAACAACCCGTCGAGCTGGGGCGCGTGGTCCTGGGATGCGGCGAACGCCACTTCCGAATCCGGCAAGCTCCACCTCCGCATGCGCCACGATCCTCACATCCGGAACTCGACCCGGCTCTTCTACAAGTCCGGCATCGTCCGCTCCCACCACCAGACCACCTACGGCTACTTCGAGGCAAGGATCAAAGGCTGCCAGCTATTTCCCGGTGCCTGCCCGTCGTTTTGGATGTATAGCGACGGGCGGCAGCTCTCCGGCGAGGTGCGCTATTGCGAGGTCGATTTCGTCGAGCTCCAGATGCATGAACTCGACCCCGCGACCGGCGAGCGCCATCCCGTCGAGTTCATCGACATGAACCTTCACCTGCGCCTGGCCAGTGCCGCCGGCGAGATCGAGTGGATTCGACCCAACTCGCATCCCGAGCTCTGCGCGACCACGTGGGTTGCCCCGTGGGACCCGCGCGACGATTTTCACGTCTACGGGTGCGAAGTCACCCCCGAGCGAATCACGTGGTTCGTCGATGGCGAGAAGGCCGGGAGCAAGCCGAACACCTACTGGCACCTCCCGATGAACGTCACGCTTTCCCTCGGGCTCCGGCATCCGCACATCGGGTGGGTCGGGCAGGAGATGAAACCGGTGCCCGGTTCGGCAACCCCCGAAGGGTTTCCGACCGCGATGGAGGTGGACTACGTGCGTGTTTGGGAGCGTGCGGAATGACGGAAAACGAACGGCCGATCCCCTCCGTGTGCGGCGGCGATCACCGGCAGGAGCCCCGACCGCGTGTGGCGGCAACGAGCCAGCTCTACTGAGGATACCGGTCCGAAGAGTGAAGATGCCGTGGAGCGAGTGCGAGCTGGTGCGGTGGCATGTGGGAGATGGGAGCGCGGTTCGGGAAGGGGGGAATCTCGGCCGCGGCCGATCGTCACGTAGACGAAAAACCCGCTGACCCGGGAGTGGCAGGCTGCGGTCGCGATTCTGCAAATCGCGAATAAACAACTTGCGCTGGTGCCGATTCGCGTGCTACCCACTAGTCCTCTTAGGATGATTCCCGGTCCTCCCAAAAGAAAATCCCCCATGAAAACAAAAAAGAAGCTGACCGTACTTTCCACCGTGGCGTTGCTGGCCGCGACTACGGCGCCGTCCTCGGCGCTCATCGTTGTCCTCTCCGATCTGGTTCCCGCCGATCCTTCCGGGAACATCGAGTCCTTCCTGATGAGCAATTTCACCAACGTGACGGAGATCCGGCACGGCAACTACGCAAACTTCAGTTCAACGGCCAGCCAGGACGCGCTCAACGGAACGGGCGCCTTCGCGGGCATGGGGGCGGCTGACGTGTTCATGATTGGCCGGTCGCTTTCCAGCGGCGACTACGACGCGGGCGACGCCGATGGCTACAACGCGCTGACGATCCCGATCGTGAGCCTGACGAGCTACACGGTACGCAATACGGGGGACCGCATGGGCTGGCACGGGAGCGGAGCGCTCCAGGGGCCGCTGGTGGCCGGAGCTGAATCCGATGTGACCGCCATCGGCTCGAGCATCCTCGGCCTTCCGCTCGGTGCCAACGACCTGCTCTTCAATGGGACGCCAGGCGATCCCAACGCCGATACCTTCAACGGGATGAGCGAAGGCACGACCGCCTATGGCGGTGGTCAGATTCTGGCGACCGTTGGGGTGGACACCCTCGCCGTCTACTGGGCTCCGGGAAGCGCGCCGGGCGACCCGACCTCTGCCGACGTCGCCACCTTTCCCGCCGCGCGGTTGCTCTTCAACACGGACAACGATCCCAACGCGGGCAACAACGGTGCGAACGATCTCGCCAACATGACGCCGGAGGGGCTGGCCGCCCTCGTTTCAGCCATCGATTTCGCCACGCCGCTGACCGCGGTGCCGGAACCGTCGACCTCGCTGCTCGGTCTCGCCGGACTGGGCCTGCTCCTCGCGCGCCGCCGGCGCTAGCTGGGCGTCCATCGATCCGCCTCGCCGAGGGATTCGGCCGTGAGGCGGGGGGAGGCGCCGAGACGGTAGTGGAACTGCAGGTTGCGGCCGGAAGCGATGTCGCCGATGCCGGTGACCTCACGGATTCCCGTCAGGCTCGAATCGTGGGTGAGCAGCCGGTGTTGGCCGTAGGTAGTGATGGTGGTGAAGAGAAATGGCCGGTAGTGGGAACCGGGCGGAGGCGGGATGCGGATGGTGGCAGCGGGAAGGCGGTCGCCGACAAGAGGAGCCCACGAGTGGATCGCCGACGCGTTCAGCTCGAAAACTGAGCCGAGCGGAATCCGGTCCGGCTGCCCCTTCGCGGGCGAGCCGCCACTTTCCGGGACGACGATGTCGATCTCTTGCGAGGTATCGACCAGAAACGCGTCCACGCGGACGGAATCCGGAACGACGACGGCGTCCGGTGCCTGGCCAAGAAGATGGCGCATGATGGCGACTTGGGGCTCCCTTTCCAGCGCCGTGCTCATGGTTTCCGAGAGAATGATATCGGGGGTGGCGTCGGCGGGGATCGTGTATTCGCAGGCATCGGCGAGCACGTAGTCATCGACGCTCGCATCGAGTCCGAGCCAGCGGATGACCGACTCCGCGGAGGCGAGCGAGACGGGGTGGATGTCGAGGATGGTGAACCGGACTTTTTCCGGCGGGAAGACGGTCATGAGCGGGGCGGCTAGCGTCGCGAAAGGGCCGGAGCCGGCATAGAGCACACAGATCGGATCGGGCGCCTCTCGCCCAACAGCTTCCGCAATGGCATCGTGCAGGCCGCGGAGGAAGATGGCGGTGCGCTGGAACTCGCCGGCGCACAGCGCCGCCTGGGTCGGCGAGATCGCCAGTCCATCTTTCACCTCCGTCTCGCCCTCGACGACATCGGCCTGCTGGTCGATGCGGAATTCGGCGGCCTGCTCAAGGATGCTGACGAGCTCGCCGACCAGCCCCGCCAAGATTCCCCGCGGCCCCTGATGGGTCAGCGTTTCGAGCGTGAGTCGCGCGAATTCCTCGACGACCATGGCCTTCTCGATCATGGCAGGAACCTGCACGCAAACCGGGTGCGGATCGAACGTGATGAATCCGCTCCCATCGGGGAGCGTCCCGGTTGGGAATTCTCCTCCCCGCGAACGATGGCGCTTCTGCGAGAGATCGGGGGCTGCTACCGGAGCGCCCGGTCGAAGAACCGGGTGGTGGCGGAGAACCGGTGGAGCAGGGTGTTCTCGCGTTCTTTGATGGCGTGGGTGCGGTTCGGGTAGGTGAGGAGTTCGAAGGGCTTGTTCAGCTCGACGAGCCTGTCGATCAGGCGCTCGCAATTCTGGTAGTGGCAGTTGTCATCTCCCGTTCCGTAGATGAGGAGGAGGTCGCCCTCGAGGTTTTCGGCGTGGGTGATGGGGGAGCCCTCTACGTAGTTGGCTTCGTTGTCGGGAGGCACGCCCATGTAACGCTCCTGGTAGATGGTGTCGTAGAGGCGCTGGTCGGCGATGAAGGCGATGGCGACGCCGGCGGCGTAGAGGTCCGGGTGGCGGAACATGGCATTGAGCGTCATGGAGCCCCCGCCGCTGTGCCCCCAGACGCCGACGCGCTCGGGATCGAGGTAGGCATGGTCGGAGAGCAGCTGGCGGACGGCGGCGGCCTGGTCTTCGGGCGCGAGGATCCCGACTTGCCGGTAGGCACTCTTGCGGAAGGCGGTGCCGCGCGGCGAGTCGGTGCCCCGGTTGTCGATCGAGTAAATGATGTAGCCCTGTTGCGCCATGTAGTGGTGCCAGAGATGGGTCTTGCCGCCCCAGGAGTCGCGGACGGTCTGGCCGGCGGGCTCGCCGTAGACATGGACGATCGAGGGGTATTTCTTCGCGGGGTCGAAGTCCGGCGGAACGATGCGGTAGGCGTCGAACTCGAGGTCGTCGGCGATAGGGATGCGGAAGAAGTCGGTTTGCGGGCGGGCGAGGGCGTCCAGCTTCGCCACGAGTTTGGCGTTGTCTTCGATCACGCGGACGCGTTCGTGCGAGGGGAGTTTGATGAGGGAGGTGGTGGTCGGGCGGTCGAAAGTCGAGTGGCGGTGGATGGCGTGGGTGCCGTCCGGGGAGATGGTATAGCTGTTGGTGCCCGCGAACTCCGGCGGCGTCAGGCGTTGGAAAACCTTGCCGTCAAGGGATGCGGAGTAGAGGTAGCGCTGGGTGGCATTTTCCGGGCTGGCGGCGAGATAGACGTGGGTTTCGGAATGGCCGAGAACGTGGGTGCAATCGGCGAGCGCCGTGACGAGGGGGGTCACGGTCTCCCCATCGCGAGAGATACTGAGCGGCCGCTGCCAGCCATCGCGGTCGGTCAACCAGAGGAAACTCGCATGGGCGTCGCCCAGCCAGGTGGTGTCGAATCGGTCATCGAACCAGGTTTCAGAGGTGTCGGTGAAAATGCGTCGGGCGCGGCCGTTCTTCGGGTGGGCGGAGAAGAGGTGGGCGATGTTCTGGGCGCGGTTCAGCTGGCGGACGACAACGCGTTGCGGCGAGGAGACCCAGGTGAGGCGGGTGAGGTAGTGATTGCGGGGATCGCCGGGGATGGCGAGCTGGACCGGCGCGCCGCCGGTGGCGGGGACGACGAAGGCGCGGGCAGCCGGGTTGAGCTGGCCAACTTTCGGGTAGGCGAAGGCGGTGAGCTCGGGGTAGAGCCCATCCGTGTAGTTGACGAGCGTGAACTGCGGCACGCGGGAGTCATCGATCTGCCAGTAGGCGATCTGCTTCGAGTCGGGCGACCACTCGAACCCCCGGTGGAGCCCGAACTCCTCCTCGTAGACCCAGTCGAACGTGCCGTTGATCAGGGTGTCCGAGCCGTCGGTGGTCAGCGGCGTGACGGCGAAATCAGCGAGGTTCTGGACGAATAGGTTGCTGCGTTGGACGTAGGCGACGTGGCGCGAATCGGGGGAGAAGTGGGCGTACTTAAGGGTGGCGGGATCGGCGAGGGCGGCGGCGCCCCCCAGTTGGGTGAGGCTCTTTTCGGCGATGTGGTAGAGGTAGTAGTCACCGCGGGAGTTCTTTCGCCAGACGCGCTGGGAATTCGTGTAGATGAGGAGCTTTTCGTGATCGGGCGAAAGCGTGAAATCGTCGATGGGGAGCGGCACGTCGGTTCCCTCGGGGGTGAGGTTTTCCGGGGTTGCGAGGAGGGTCGCCGTGTCCGACGACGGATCGCGGAGGATGATGTTGTGGGTGGCGGGGGTATCGGTTTTCTCGTCTCCCGGGGTGATCTCCTCAAGGGTGATGTAGGCATGACCGAGTTTGGTCCACCGGATTTTGGGGGCGGGAGCCTCGTCGTAGGCTTCGTCGGCGAAAATGGCTTCGAGCGTGAGCCGGGCGGGGTGCCCGGCGTCGGCGGTCGCGGTGGCGGCCACGAGGAGGAGGGACAGGAGCGTGGGGCGGGTCATCGAGGC
>CAZKYJ010000340.1:0-5953 GCA_964556355.1 uncultured Verrucomicrobiales bacterium
CAAGGTCATCCCCACCGGAGACAACAAGTTTTCCGCCCTCAACAGCGCGGTCTTCTCCGGCGGATCGTTCATTTACGTCCCTCCGGGAGTCAAGGTGAAACACCCTCTCCAGGCCTACTTCCGCATCAACTCCGAAAACTTCGGCCAGTTCGAGCGCACGCTCATCATCGTCGACGAGGGCGCCGAGGTGACCTACATGGAGGGCTGCACCGCGCCCAAATTCGAGACGTCCACGCTGCACAGCGCCGTCGTCGAACTGGTCGCGATGAAGGACGCCAAGATCCAGTACATCACCGTGCAAAACTGGAGCAGCAACGTCTTCAACCTTGTCACGAAGCGCGGGCTCGCCCACGAGAACGCGGAAGTGCGCTGGATCGACTGCAATATCGGCAGCCGCCTGACCATGAAGTACCCGGGCGTCGTCATGAAGGGGCGCAAGGCCCGGGGCGAGGTGATCTCCATCGCCCTCGCCAACTCCGGCCAGCACCAGGACACCGGTGCGAAAATGATCCACGCTGCCGATGAAACGACGTCCAACGTCGTCTCGAAGTCGATCTCTATCGGCACCGGACGTTCGACCTATCGCGGGCAGGTGCACATTCCGAAACATTTGAAGGGCTGCAAGAACAACACGGAGTGTGACGCCTTGCTCATCAATAGCAATAGCCGCACGGACACCTACCCCGCCATCACGGTGCGGGGCAACCAGCACGCCACCCAGCACGAGGCGTCGGTCTCCCAGGTGAGCGAGGAGCAGATCTTCTACATGAAGCAGCGCGGACTCTCGGAGGCTGCCGCCATGAGCCTCTCGGTCAACGGGTTCATCAACGATCTCGTCCGCGAGTTTCCCATGGAATACTCGGTCGAGCTAAAACGACTCATCGATTTGGAGATGGAAGGTTCGGTCGGCTGACCGCAGTTTCCGTCTTCCGCCCTCCCGTATTCTAGTTTCCACCTTCATGTTTAGACGATGCCAGTAGTCGCCGATCCTATCTCACGCACCCTCACCCCCGCCCCGGCCACCCTTCCCGTCCCGTCCCGTAGCGACGAGACGTGGCGGTTCGCCAACTTCAAAGAACTCGAGCGCCTCGACGCCCTGGTGGCGGCACCCGCCATCGATCCCGCCCTCGTCACGAGCTTGCCGGGTCTTGTCGAGGGCTCGGCGAAATTTGTTTTCGCCAACGAAGACGTCGTCGGATGCCCGTCCGGCCCGCTTCCCGAGGGCGTCATCTGTCTCCCGCTGGCCGAGGCGCGCGAGAAGCACCCCGACCTTTTCGCCGAACATTTCATGACCCAGGAGATCGCGCTCGGCTCGGCCCGCTACGCGGCGCAGCATCGCGAGAACACCCGCTCCGGCGTTTTTGTGTTCGTTCCAAAGAACGTGGAAGTCCCCGTTCCGATCGAGGTCTTCCACTGGCTCGGGGGAGCCGAGAACGCCGGTATCTTCCCCCACACGCTGGTGATCGCCGATACCAACTCGAAAGTTACGGTGATCGATCATTTCAAATCCAGCGACGAGTCCGCCTGCGCGTCCATCGGCGTTTGCGACATCGTGGCCAACGATGGTGCCAACGTGACGTATCTCAATACCCAGCGCTGGAACAAGGCGACGCGGGGCATCCAGATCGGCTCGGCCACGGCCAAGCGCGACGCCCACATCACCAGCCTTTTCCTGAATCTTGGGGGTGCGTGGGTGCGCAACGAAAACACCTCCCACCTCGACGGCCCCGGCGCCAACAGCGAGATGCTCAGCGTCTCGATCCCCACCGGCGACCAGCAGTTCGATCAGCGGACGCTCCAGCTGCACCACGCCCCGAACACGACCAGCGACCTGCTCTACAAAAACGCCCTCAGCGACAGGGCGCGCACCATCTTTGCCGGGCTGATCGTCGTGGACGAAGGCGCGCACCAGACCGACGCCTACCAGACCTGTCGGAACCTCCTGCTCTCCGACGCGTGCGAGGCGAACGCCATGCCCGGGCTCGAGATCAACGCGGACGGCGTCAAGTGCTCGCACGGTGCGATCTCCAGCCCCATCGATCCCGAACAGCTCTTCTATCTCGAGTCGCGCGGCATCACCGAGGAGCTCGCTGGCCATCTCATCACGCTCGGCTTCGCCCGCGATGTCATCGATCGGCTGGGTGACGGCAAGTTGGTCGACGCACTCTTGGCGATGGTCGAGGAGAAGCTACGGGAACTCTGATGCGCGAGTGGCTCTCCCTGGCGGCTGGCCGTCGTGGCGCAGTTCTGAAGATCGCTCCGGGCGGGAGATCCCATCCCGGCATCTCCGACCCTCCTGCCGCCGCGCCGTCGTTCCGTTGGCCATCGTGCATTCGAAGCTTGTCGAGACGCGGCGTCCACGGTGACGCCACCACGGCCGCCGGGAGAGCCATGCCAAACCACCCCTGAGCGTAAGCTTCGCGCCGGTGGTGCGTCGCGCGTGGCTTCCGCGTCGCCGGCGGGCGGACTGGGCGGGTGCCCGAGGGATCCCGCCGCGCCCCGGTCAATTGGCGGCGGAGCCCGTGGTTGCCGATTCGAGGAGCGCCTCCATAGCGGCGGTCTTGCGGCGGCGTTCTGGCAGTTGGCGGATTGCGGATGCTGCGGCGCGATAGGATTCCCGCGCACCCACGGGATCCCCGGAAGCGGCGAGGACCTCCGCGCGGCGGACGAGCCATTTCGGGTTGTCCCCCAAGATCCGCAGGATGTCGTCGCAAAGGCCGAGCGCCACATCCCCCCGGCCCAGATCTTGCGCGATGCCAACGGCCGGTTCGACGAGCGTGATGACGGGTCCGATCGCCCCGATCGCACCGAGGAGGACCTCGAGCGCGCGCGCCTGCCGCGGGGGGGAAAGGGTGAGCAGAGCATCCGCGTACTCGATGATGAGGTCGGGTGCGCCCCCCTGTTGCAAGGCCACCGTCTTGGCGTAGGCCGCATCGGCGGCGTCGCCCCTCCCGAGTCCGGCCAGGGCTCTCGCCATCGCCAGATGGGTCATCCCGCTTTCGGGGTCGAGGCGGACGGCGCTCTCCGCGGCGGCGAGCGCCCCCTCGGGCTCGCCCTTGGCCAGCAAGGTCGCGGAACGTCCGACAAAAGCCGCCGGCTGCGCGGGATCGAGGGCGATGGCACGGGAGAAGTCGTCGAGGGCAGGCGCGAGGTCGCTGTGGGAGCGGTGCAGCTCGCCGAGCCGGATGTAGAGCCCGGCCTCGTCGGGATTCTCCGCGATCCGCTCGGTCAGCCTCGCGACTTGGGCATCGATGTCGTCGTGGGCCAGGAGTCCCTTCCCCGCGAGGGCGATCGCCAGGCCGCAGAGCGCCGCGCGGATACTACGGTGGACGCGTCGCATCACGGCATGGTCTCGCTGACGGAAGTGACGGTGTTCTGGGCGGGATCGTAGCTGAGTCCGCCGCCGTTCACCCCGGTCACGGTGAAGGTGAAGGTGTCTCCGCTGACCGCCCGCTCCCGGTTCGAGACGAGGACGACCATGCCGCCCGCACCGGTGACCCCGGAGGCCTGGCCGGTCGGCGTCCCTTCGTAGAAGAAATCTCCGACCACGGTGGCGCCGGCGACCGGGTTCCCGTCGAGGTCGGTGACGGTGGCGACGACCTCGGCCTCGTGATGTTTTCCACCCGATTTCACGAGGGTCATCCCGAGGGTGGCAATGCGTACGGTGGTGAACGGGGTGGCGTCCGGGGTGGCGGCACGCTCCGCCGAGACAGGTGACTCATTACCGGACGAATCGGTCGCGGTCACCACATAGTAGTAGGTCTGGCCGTTGGTCACGGCGGTATCCGCGAAATTATTCGTCCCGACGGCAGCGGCGATTTCCGTGTAGGGTCCGCCGCTCGTGGGAGCCCGGAAGACCGAGTAGAACGAGAGATCCGGCTCGGAATTCTCATCCCAAGACAGGCCGACCGCCCCGTCATTGCCGGTGGCGACCAGGTTGGTGGGAGCGGCGGGCGGCGTGTTATCGGGTGCCGCCGTCGGGGTCGCCAGCACCTCGGTGGAGGCGGGCGACTCGTTGGCGGAGGTGTCGATCGCGGTGACGACGTAGTAGTAGGTCACATCGTTGACCACATCGGCATCCACATAGCTCGGATCGGTCGGCACAGCGATCGCGTCATACGGACCGCCGGGGGCCGTCCCGCGATAGACGGTGTAGCCTGCCAAATCGGGCTCGGAGCCCGCGTCCCAGACGAGTGCGACGAGCGCGTCATCGGCCGCGCTAGCCAGGTTGAGCGGCGCGGCGGGCGGCGTGGTATCCGGATTGCCCGCCGACTCGAGGGAGAACCGGACGGCGTCGGCCACCACTTCGCCCGAACTATCTTGCCCCGTGACCGGGTCGCTCGAGTAGAGGGTGACCGAAGCGATGGCCGGGTCGTTCCCCGCGGCGAACTCGTAGAATCCCACGAGCACCCACTGGTCTCCCGTGGCGGTCTGGTCGACGGTGACGTAGTCGGTGCCCGACCCGTGAACGATGCCGACGGCGACGGCGGGGGCGTGGTTGGCGGAGGCGGGCCAGCGGAGCGAAACCGAGTAGACGCCAGCGGTCTCGACCTCGGGCGTGAAGACGGCGCGCTTGTTGCCCTTCTTCGAACCTTCGTCGGTGTGATAATCGCTGCCGTAATAGCCGGCGGCGGCGGTGCTCGTCACCCACTTACCCGCGGCGGAAAAGCCGGGGTCGGCGTTATCCACGATGATCTCGACATCGGCTACCGGAACCTCGTGCCGGATCTGGAAGGTGTCGCGGACGCTCCCGGCCGCATCGATGAAGCGGGCGTCCAACTGGTTGCCATCGATGTCCACGACGAGCGATCCAAGCGTGGCATCGCCCCGCACCATGGCCGGGTGATCGAGGAGCCCGGTGCCGAGATCGACCGCCCCCGAGCTCCCGACGACGGCGTAGACCGCGCCCGCATTGGGCACGGGCGCTTTCACGTAGCCTCCGCCGGCGCCGCCGGGGTCGCCATCCCCGGGATCGATCGCCATCGTGGCGGGGTCGAAGGTATCGCTCGTGCCGTAGTGGCCGTCCAGCAGAGCCGAGCGCTCGTAGCTCCGGCTGTGGGCGGCGACGATGAGGTCGGCACCGTTGGCCTCGAGAATGGGCACGATGTTGGTGCGGACGGCCTCGAGCGTGCTGCCGGCGAGATCGGAATCGTGCAGCCCTTTCGAGTAGGGCGGGTGGTGGAAGGTGACGATGATCCACTCCTGCACGGTGGACGACAGATCGTTGGCCAGCCAGGTGGCCAACTCCCCGCCCGGCGTGAGGTCTGCCCCGGTGGTATCCAGGGAGACGAGGTGGATGTTTGAATGGTCGAAACTGTAGTAGGACTCGGTCCCGGAGGGGACTCCACCGGACCTGCCGTCAGCCGGCAGGTCGAAGACGCCGAAGAACGTGGCCGGGTCACTGGCTTCGTGCGAGCCGGGGGTGGCCCACGCGGGGGAGTTGGCCAGGGTGTCGCCAAAGAGGGAGAAGAGCCCCGATTGGAAGGCGCTGTCATCTCCGCCGGCGGCGGCGTTGCTCCCGAGGAGAACCAGAGCATCCGCGTGCGCGTCGCCTCCGACCGCGATGTAGGCATCGCGCACGGCCGCCGCGCCGGAGCCGGAGGCACCGCTGTCACCGAGGAACCAGAGCCGGGTGGGCGAGGCGATGCCCTCCTCGGTCAAGGTGGTGAAATACGAGCCGGCGACCGACCCGATCTCTCCGACGCTGTCGCCGACCGAGTAGTGGTAGGTCGTGCCGGAGACGAGACCCGAGAGCGTGACGGTGTGATCTTGACCGGTGGTGGGATCGGTTACGGACTGGTCGAGCGTCGCGGGGTCCGTGCCGAAGCGGACGACGCTATCGGTCGCCTCGTCGGTGCGCCAGCGGATCGTGACCCCGGTGGTGGTGGGCGACTGGAGATAGGGCGCACGTTCGAGTACGGGGTCACGCACCGGGGTGACCGTGACGGCGACC
>CAZKYJ010000341.1:0-5944 GCA_964556355.1 uncultured Verrucomicrobiales bacterium
CCTGGCTTTGGGGTGCTTATTTGTCGGCTCGAACGCGTGGGCGTAGAAGTCTCGCAGCACCCATGACCGCCGCCTGCCCGACGATGAGTTCCGGCAGGTTACGACCAGAGGGAGATGTGGGAGGATGCTCGGATGGAGGCACGGGTAGAGCGCGGACCGGCGGTAGCGTAGGCCGACGCCCCGACGACCGCCGGGGAACGGCACCAGCTGGAGGGGGCGGCCGTTGACGAACAGCGCGTGGGAGTTGGCGAACGCGCGGCTGGCGTTGAACTCGACGCGCTCCATCGACGTATCGACGAACCGGCTAGTCGTTCCGCCTGTCGAGGGCACGTCGCCGACGAGCGGCCACGATTCGAGGCCGCGCCGGACACGGAGGTCCCCGTCCGCATGCTCCAAGATGGTGGGGAAGCGCCAGTCCCAGATGGCGTCGAACACCGCCGTCGGCAGGGGGAAGCCCTCCTGGCGCAGATCGACCAAGATCGCGTGGAGGTCCTGCTTGAGGAAGGCCGGGAGAAAGTAGCGATCTTGCAGGCTGGGACCGAAGGCGTGGAGGCGGTCGGTAAGGGGAGATTTCACCAGGCGGGCCACGATCGCGCGGATGAGGAGGGCGACGGCCGCGCTCCACCCGGGATCGGGCATCGAGGCGAGCGAGCGGAACTCGATGAGGCCAGCGCAGCTCCCGGACGGGCCTCCGGGAATCCAGAACTTGTCGAAGCTGATCTCCGAGCGGTGCGACGAGCCGGAATCGTCTTTGTGGAGGTTGCGGAGCGCCTCGCAGATGAGGCTACGGTGGTCGCCGCGGCCGAGGGCTTCGAGGGTGCTATAGGCCATCTCGAGATCCGAGAGCTCGGTCGTGCTCTCATCGGGACGCGGGGCTTGCGAGGCCCGGCCGACATATTTTCCGGTAAAAAGGTAGCCGAGGCTAGGATGGTGCTGGAAGTAGCGGCAGAGCGAGGCCACCAGGGCGGGACGCTGGAAGAGCGGGTTCTCATCGAGCGACGGGCCGCCGAAGAGGAGGTGGTTCCCCCCACCGCTGCACTCGGTCTGCCCCGACGGGAGCGTCTTGTAGGGAACGAGCCCAATATCGGCCGAGGCCTTCCCCAAAAGGTCGAGCCAGCGGGCGTAGTCGAACCACGTCTGGCACGGGGGGATATTCACCTCGAGGACACCGGGATCGGAGGCGATACCTAACTTGTGCCAGAAGTCGCCTTCGTCCGACGGGAGGTATCCCTGAAAACGGAACGCCGATATCCCGAGGTCGTGGAGATGGCCAGTGATGATGCGCAGGAGCTCGACGAAAGGGGCCTGGAGGACGGGGGGCAGGAAGATGGCGAGCTCGTCCCGGCGCCATTCGATGACGAGAGCGCGGCGGATGGCATCGGGTTCGAGGAGATGGAGGGGCAGACGAAGGCCGGCAGGACCCTCGGTATCGAGGAGCGGGAGAGCGGTGGAGCGCCCCTTCGTCCTCCAGCGGAGCGTCTCCCACCCCCCCTCGGCAGAGTGGTCGATCGGGAGCACCGCCACGAGATGTCTGCGGTGGGCCGCGACGGGATCTCTGGCCGGACTCCAGGCGGACACGCCAAACCCGAGCGAATCCGAGACGCGCGCCTGGAGCTCCGCGAAAGATTTTTTAGTAGGTTTGTTAGGCGAGGTCGGCGGCGGAGGGACGAGCGGGGAGCCGTCGGCGTTCCAGACGAGGTGGAGGGCCCAGCGCGGGTTGACCTCGCCGGGGTAGCATTTGCCAGGGGTGAAGAGGCAAAGGGAGGCGGGGAGATCTCGGTCGATGAGCCGGTCGGCCAGGCGGTAGGCGTAGCCGAGCTTGGTCGGGCCGGTGGCCGTGATGTTCCACTCGTCGCCCACCGGATCGACGGGGACGTAGGTGGGTTCTCCACCTAGGGTGAGTTTGATTTTCTTTCGAGCCAGATAGCGCTCGATGGTCTTGGCGGAGTCGGTGAGTTGGATCATGCGGGTCGTGGCAGCCGCAAAAAGGGGCTTGGAGTCGGCCGAGCGCAAGCTCCGAAGTCGTAGCAGGTCGCGGCCCCACTACTCCGCGGCTCGCTGCTTGGGCTTCTTGGCAGCCGCCCTCTGGCGAATGGTTTCGATCGGCCAGCCCGTGAGCGTGGCGAGGTTCTGGTTCCATTGCTCTTGGCGCGCCGGGAGGGCTTTGAGATACTCGACGGCGGCATCGCAGGTCGGCTCGCCCGACCACGGGTGGCGGAGGACGTAGCGCGCTTGGAAGTTCTTCCGGTCCCCGGTCTCTTGGAAGACGAGGTCGGCAGGGAATTTCTCGGCGGTGTAGCGGAGGTGGAGCCGGGTGAGGTAGATCTCGCCCTCGGAGGGATGGGCGGGATCTTCGCCGTCGAGCCAATCGATGCCGAGCTCCCTGAGCTCGGCGTTGGTCAGGGGTTCGGCGGGGCAGGGGTCGCACCAGCCCATGTCCCAGAAATACTCCAGGAAGACCACCCGCATGTCCTCGCGGGCGACGGAGCGAGCAAACATGTCGCGATAGAAATCGGCAAAGACGTCCTCGGTGTAGATGGGGAGTTGGACATTCGTGGGGAGCTTGACCGTACGGTAGTTGGTGGTCTCGATCCGCCCGTTGCGCCCGAGTGCGTAGACGAAGAGTTCCTGCGGACCGTCCGCATTGACCGTGCCGAGCCGGATGGGGAGCATGAACTTCCGGGACTTGTAAGCGACGCGGAGCGGGCGCAGGAACGTGAATCCCGCTCTCGCCTGGCGCTCGAGATTGACCTTGGCGACGAAGAACCGCATGTCCTGCTTGATGTAGCTGCCGAGCACGGTGGATGCGCCGTCGGGGATGCGGTACCCGTTGGTGGTGAGCCAAGTCTCGAGACCCTCGCTTTCTTCCGCGGCGAGGATGAGGATGTCGTACTCGCCGACGGAATACTGGGCCTCGATCTTAACACCGAGGGCGGCGGCGCCCGCTGGACGCGGGGCGTTGCCTCGCGCGGCAGGTTCGGTCAGGGCGCCGAAGAGGGCGATCGGTTCGCAGGGGTCGCGATCGAAATACTCGACGAGTCTCGGTGCGGAGTAGGCGTCGAGGTGGTCGATGACGGCCTTGTCGACCACCTCGATCTGGTTGCGTCCGATCGAGGTCGGGACGGGGATGACGACGGCGAACTCCTCGGGATCGCCCCGGAAGTCGTTGGCCATGGTGAGGGTGGTGCTCCGGCCGTCGCGGACGAGGACGACTTTAGATGCTTTGTTGAAGAGTTCGGTGTCGGCTTTTGCGACGTAGAACCCGCAGAAGCCAGCGGCGGGGCCGGCGAGGGTGACGAGGATGATCGCGGTGAGGATTCGGAATTTCATGGCGGCGTGGATCGGGTCGTGCGTGCGATGGCGAAATCGATGAGCGGCACGGTCGGGGCGCAGAGGAGAAGCGCCCAAATGGGGGCGTTGGTGCCGAAGAGGTGGAAGCTGATGAGACCCGCTACGCCGGCGACGAGGCCGGCGAAGACGATTCGTCCCCCTCGCGTCGCCGGCGTGGTCCTGGGATCGGAGATCATGAAGAAGGCGAAGATCAGGAGGGCGCCGGTCTGGAGCTGGTGGAGGGGGATGGCCAGAGGATCGCCGAGCCACCAGGCGCGCCCGAAGAGGATGGCGGCATGGAACCCGAGGAAGGCCAAGGCGACGTCGCTGCGCAGGGCGCGACTGACGACAAACCCGCCACCACAGGCAACGAGTAACCCGAAGAAGGCGACGCTGCCCCACTGCACGGCCGAGACCCACGCATCGTCGCGCAAGACGAGCACCGCGCCGATGGCCAACGCCGACGGGTTGAAAAGGTGGCGTCCGCTCCGGCGGAGGAGGAACTTGGAGCTGATGGCGATCACACCGGCGAGGGTGGCGGTGGTCAGCGATTGGGTGCGCAGCAGCAGGCAGAGCGAGAGGGCGGTGATGAGGGCGCTGCGGAGTTCGGTCCGGGGCAGCCCGATGACCCGGGACATGGCGAACTGCGTTCCGAGGGTGACGCCGACCACGGTAAGGATTCCGGCAGGCCATGCTTCGAAGCGTTCCGCGGCCAGACCGTAGGCGAGGAGGGAGCCGAGGGCACCGATCTGGTACCAACGCGGATCGACGCGGGCTGCGGGGACGGTGCCCCAGCGGTGGGGGATTTCGGCCGCAATCTCCATCAATGAACAGTAGGCCGAGCCGGCGGAACGTCCAGCGCGAGAGCCGATCCGCCAGTCGTCCATTGCGGGCGAAGCGGATGCTTGCTATGGGTGGGGTTCGCGCGATCCGCAGCGACCAGCCCCATGGCAAGAACTTCTCGAAAACAACGTCGCCAGGCGAACAAGAACACCAACGATACCAGCTCACCGGCGCTACGCCCCGTCCGTGACGTGGATATGGACAAGCCGCCGGCGGGGGCGCCCCGCCGCGAGCGCAACCGGCGGGTGACGAGCCGGGGAACCCTGGTGGCCTGCGGGCTGGTCGGGGGCGTGGTCGGTGCCAGCGTGTCGATGATCGCCACGGCGATCATCGTATTCTCGATGCCGGATCGGACCATCGGGAAGGCGGGACAAGCCGATCCGCCGGCCAAGCCGGTGGATCCCGGAGCCGCCGAGCCGACCGTTCCCGTCGTGCCCAAAACGGTGGCGCTCCCGGCGACCACGGGGGAGGGTCGGCCGTTCGGGGTGGAGGACGAGGCGCGCATCGCGCTCGATGCCCTGGCCCACCGCGTCCGGCTCACGGCGCTGGCGGATCGGGCGATCGCGCTCGGCGAGCGCCGTGCCTTCGATCTCCTCAAAGACGAGCTCTACGACACCGATGAAAGCCGCCACGTCGATCGCGCCGCGGTGCTGGCGGAGATGATGCGGGTGCAGCTATTCTACGCCTCGGGAAGCCGGATGTCGGGCTACACCTTACCGGTGGCTGATGTGGTGCCGGAGGCGGACGCGGCTGCGGGCGAAGCGGGGCTGACGGCCGGGCAACTCGTGCGGCTTCTCGGCAACCCCGACTGGAAAGTCCGGACGAGGGCCGCCTACCTCCTCGGCGGCCACGAGGGCGATGCCGTCAGGGCCGCGCTGGTGGGAACGGCACTTGATGACGCCCACCTCGAAGTGGTGCGCGAGTGCCTCTATAGCCTCGAGGAAAACACCGGATTCAAGGCGAAGGAACCCTTGGACGTCGATGGGCTAGAAGAGTGGCTGCAGCGCCAAGGGAAATAGCGATCAGGAGCCTTTCTTCGGTCGTCCGGGGCCGAACGATCTGAGCAGCCAACCGAGCAGCCCGCCCACCGCGAGGGTGGCAAAGATCAGGAAGGCGAGGCGGGTCTCGATCTTGGCCACCAGGAGATCGACTTCGATGGCCTGGAGGTTGGCAAGGATGAGTGCGGTGACCAGCGCGGCGAGCGCCAGGGCGAAGCCGAGCTTGAGCTTGTTGGCGGTGCTCATGGGTTACCGGCTGAGCTCGAGCATGCGGAGGATCGGTTTCTCGGCACGCGCCCGCACGGCTTCCGGCATCTCGATCTGGGGGCGGAGGTCTGCCAGGCAGTCACGGAGCTTTTCGAGCGTGTTCATCTTCATGAAACGGCAGTCGGCACAAGCGCACTTGTCGGTCGGTCCGGCGATCAGATTCTTGTCGGGCGCCTCCTTCTGCAACCGGTGGAGCATGCCCGATTCGGTGACGACGATGATGTCCCGCTGCGGCGCGGACTTGACGAAAGCCACCATCTTCTCGGTCGAGCAGACCTCGTCGGCGAGGATGCGCACGGCATAGGTGCACTCCGGGTGGGCGACGACGGCGGCGCCGGGGTGGTCGGCCTTGATCTTCTCGATCGACTGACGGGTGAACTCGACGTGGACGTAACAGGCCCCCTGCCACAGGTCCATTTTTCGCCCGGTTTTCTCCATGACCCACGAGCCGAGATTCTGGTCGGGGACGAAGAGGATCGGCCGGTCGGCCGGGGCCGCTTCCACGA
>CAZKYJ010000342.1:0-5941 GCA_964556355.1 uncultured Verrucomicrobiales bacterium
GCCTGCGCAAAAACGCCGCCCGCCTCCATCCAGACCACGTTGGCCAGCGAAAACCGGGGGGTCAGCGAGATATTGAATCCGCCGTAACCATAGAGATAGACGGGAAGGTCTGCGTCGCCCGGGGCAAAGCCCTTCTTCGACGACAGCGTCATCGGGATGCGCGTGCCATCCTTGCTGGTGAAAAAAACCTGTTTCGACTCGAAGTCATCGGGATCGAAGGCGACCTCCGGCGCCCGGTAGAGAGTGCTCTCGCCCGCCTCGAGATCATAGCGGTAGATCGTCGGGGGGCGGGTGAAACCGGAGAGCATGTAGTAGGTCTCGCTGTCGGTGCGCGATCAGGAGAAGCCTCCGACCGACACCGGCCCGGCGGTGTCCAGCTCCCGCAACTTCGTGCCCTCCATGTCGTAGAAACTCACCCGGTCCTGCGCATCTACGAGATGGGTCAAAATAAAGGTATCCCCCACCAGGCCGACCGAATCGAGCTTGTTATCTGACTCGGCGACGACCTCACGCCAGTCCTCTTTTCCGGGACGGGCCAGGTCGACCGCGACCAATCTCCCGAGGGGGGCGTCTTTGTCGGTGTTGAAATAGAAGGTGCTTCCGTCGTTCCCGACGTAGTGGTACTCGGCGTCGAAATCGAGAAACAGTTCGCGCCAAACATCCTCGCCGGTCTTCTGGTAGATGATCCCATTGGAATCGAACGTCCCGCTCCACACGTCGACGAGGAGATACTCGCCGTCCTCCGTGTAGTGGCCGTCGAACCCCCATTTCTTTTCGTCGGCCCGCTCGTAGAGCAGGATGTCGTCGGACTGTGGGGTCCCGAGCCGATGGTAGTAGAGCTTGTGGAAATAGTTGACCCCGCTGAGCTCCTCACCCTCGGCCGGCTCGTCGAAGCGACCGTAGCAAAAGCCTCGCCCGTCCCGCGACCAGCTGGCACCGGAGAACTTGCCCCACTCGATGAGGTCCTCGAGATCCCTCCCCGTCGCCACCTCCCGCACGCGCCATTCTTGCCAATCGCTGCCGGCACGTTGGAGGGCGTAGGCGATGTGGGAGGCGTCCGGCGACACGGCGTAACCGGCCAGCGCCACCGTCCCGTCCTCGGACAGCGCATTCGGGTCGAGCAAGACGGTCGCCTCGCCACCGCTCCCGTCTTGGGAGTAGAGCACCGACTGGTTTTGCAGGCCGCTCTGCTTGCTGAAGAAAAGCCTCGGGCCCTCCTGCCGTGGGACGCCGATCCGATCGTAATCCCAGAGCGCCTCGAGCCGCGAGCGCAGCTTCTCGCGGGACGGGAGGGTGGCGAGATAGGCATCGGTCACCACATTCTCGGCGGAGACCCAGGCGGCCGCGTCCTCGGAGTCGATCGCCTCAAGCCATCGGTAGGGGTCGGCGACCTCGGTGCCGTGGAGCGTTTCGACGAGGTCGCCGCGCGGGGTTTCCGGATAGTCCAATGCGGGTGAAGACGTGATGAACAACAAGGGGGCGAGCGCGACGGCGCTCCTACGGGCGGAGGTATTTGGACGTATCATAGACTTCGCCTGGCTTGTAGAGGAACCCGGGGTCTTTGTCGAGCAACTCGAAACGCGTGGGCATGAATTCGGCGACCTCCGCATCGGCATTGGGATCGTAGACCTTTCGCCCGGTGAAGCGGCCGAAGACCTTGTATTGGTAGTTGTGGTCGAACCCCCAGCGCGGAGCTCCCCCGAACTCGGGTAGCCGGTCGGGCAGGCGCACCCGATCTTCGTTCATGATAACGAACTTCGCCTCCGTCCACGGCTCGCCCGGGCGGCGGATGTACCCCCAGATCCGGAGGCGCTCGAGCACGTAGCGCCGGCCGATGAAGTGGTCGCCGCGGGGCTCGGCCGCGATTTCGGCACGCCGCTGCGCCATCATGGCATCGCCCTGCTCGCGGCTGATGCGCCCGTAGTCGTTGACCGTCGCGCAACCGGGGAGGAGCAGCGCGAGGACGCCGAGGAGGAAGAAGGGTGTGAGGTTCGATTTCACGGGGCAAATGGTTCTAGGTCTCCCGTGCGGCGGCGGCGCGGACGCGCTCCTGCATGGCGGGGTCGGATTTGAGCTCTTCGATGATCTGGGCGATGCCCCGGAGGGTGCCGGTGCTGATGTGGTGCTCCATCCCCTCCACGTCCGCGTAGGCAGTCGCGGGGTCGATCCCGAGCAGCTCGAGGAATTCTTCCAGCGTGCTATGGCGCCGCACGATGCGCTGGGCGAGCCGTTCGCCCTCCGTGGTGAGGGTGACGCCCCGGTACTTCTCGTACATGAGCAGGCCTTTGCCATCGAGCCGCCGCATCATGTTCGAGACGCTGGCCTGGGAAACGGCGAGGCTCTCCGCCACGTCCCCCACCCGGGCGTAGCCCTTGGCGTCGTGCAGCTGGAGGATCACCTCAAGGTAATCCTCGACCGCGGAGGACTCGGTATTGGCATCGGTGGACATCGTGGGGACTAGGGGCGCCAATATGCCGCCGCCGCCTCGCCGTCCAACTGGCAATTCAAACAATTCACCCCGCCAGCGCGGCCTCCAGCAAATCGACCAGCTCGCCGGCCGCCCGCCGGCCGGTCTCCATCACCTCGCCATGGTGGAGTTCGGCGCCCGCTCCCCCCAGCCCGGCGCCCCAGTTGGTCAGGCAGGAGAACCCCGCGACCTCCATCCCGAGCGCCCGCGCCTGCATGGCCTCGTGCACGGTGGACATCCCGACGGCATCGGCGCCGAGCCCGCGCAGCATGCGCACCTCGGCCGGCGTTTCATACTGCGGCCCGGGCACGCAGGCGTAGACGCCCGCGTGGAGCGTCATCCCCTGCCCGACAGCAACCGCGGCCAAGCGCGAGCGCCACGCCGCGGCGTAGACCGCGCTCATGTCGTGGAACTGCGGCCCGCCGGTGAACGGCGATTGGCCGCTCAGGTTGAGGTGATCCGCGATCTGCATCCACGTCCCCGGCGCGAATTCGGGGTTGGCGGTTCCCGCCGCGTTCGTCAGGACGAGGCGGCGCACCCCACACTCGGCCAGGAACCGCACACCGGCGGCCACGTCGCGCGCCGGATGCCCCTCGTACAAGTGGACACGTCCCTGTGCGACGATGATCGGCACCGCACCGATCATCCCGAACACGAAGCGTCCGGCATGCCCCGGAACCGTCGACGCCGGGAGCCCGGCTACCTCGTCGAATGGCAACTCCCCCACCACCGTGATCCGCTCGACGAAACTTCCCAGTCCCGAGCCGAGGACGATGGCGAGGCCGGCATGGAAGCCCGCGGGCAGAAGGTGGCTAGGAAACTCTCTCATCCTCCTTTCGTCTCGCCTCGGTCAGGTGTTGGATCAAATGGTAGAGCGTCTCCAGCCGGCCGACCGGCGCCCCCGCGTTGAAAGCCCGCCGGTAGGGCGCGCCCCAGATCGCCTCGACCTCGACAGCGAGCCCGTCGAGGTAGTCGAGAACGCTCGAAGGCTTGTAGGCGCCCATGGTTCGCGTCTTTTTGATCTGGTCATCGACCATGGAGACGGGGAGATCGTGGCCGAGGGCTTTGGCCGCGCCGATGACCTCCAACATGAGCTCGCGCGCGGTGTGCGCCAGCGGCTCACTGGCCAGGATCTGCTCGGTGTCGATCCCGCCGCCCACGATGGCCAAGCCGTTAAAGGGCACGTTCCAAACGAGCTTGCGCCACGTCTCTCGCTCCAGGCTTTCCACCACCCGGCAAACGACGCCGCAGCGTTTGAACTCCCACGCGATGTCATGCGTCCGCGGCGCCGGGTAGCGCCCGAACTCGCCGATGGCGATCTGCCCCTGCGCGTAGTGCTCGACTACCCCCGGGGCCGTGCGGTTCAGGCAGACGAAACACAATCCGCCCAACACGCGCTCCGCCCCGAAGCGCTCGGCCAGATCCTCCTCGTTCCCCAGCCCGTTCTGCAGGGTAAGCAACATCGTCCCGTCCTTTAAGAGAGGCGGGATGAGCGCATCCAAGGCCGCATTCGACGTCGCCTTCATTGCGATGATGACCAGGTCGCACGGCCCGATCTCTTCGGTCGATCCGTAGGCCTGCACCCCTTGGAGGTGGAAATCGCCCTGCTTCGATTTGATCTGCAAGCCGCGCTTTCGCACATGCTCGAGGTCCGAGCGCATGAGGAAATGCACGTCGCGCCCCATGTTGGCGAGCTTCGCCCCGTAGTAACACCCGACGGCCCCCGAACCGATCACGGCAATCCGGTAGTTGGGGAGAATGTGCTTCGATTTCATGGAGGTTCGCGTGTATCCCTAGCTGCGCAATGGCCTCCCGCAAGTCCCGTCCGGCATCACGCAAACGGATGCTCGTTACCGTCCTTGTCGCCACCGCAGTCGTTCTGGCCGTGACGGTGTCCGTCGCGCTTTGGTACGATGCCCCCCTGCCCGATGACGCCGACCTGCTCGTGGCCAAGGCATCGGTTTCCGATGCGGAGAACGGCTATCTCCATTTTGTCGGGATAGGGTCGAATTTCGAGTATGACGCCAAGGTCACGGAAATGATGGATTGGGATGACGATCCCGCCCCCTGGGATGCCGCCCTCGCGAGCAAAGTTCTCGATGACCACGCAGAACTGCTCGACGCCCTCGATGGTGCACTGAAGAAACCCCGATGGCAATTCCCTGCCATGGATTTCACGACTCGATGGGATGGGCTGATCATCATCGACCGGTCGATGCGGCTCAAGCGAATCGAAGCTCATGCCCGGCTCCACGACGGTGCCCCCGAGGGGGCGCTCGAAAGCGCCTTCGATCTCCTTCGGCTGGGAATGGTTTGCGTCGACGCCGACCATTCCGTAATCATGGCACTCCTCGGCCAAACGGCCTACGCACTAGGCTCCGACACCATCGATTTCATTCTCCGGAAGCCCGTGGGTCGCGCGGCCATCGCCGACGGCCTCGCCACCGCCACGGAGCTGCGGATTCATCCTGCGATGGCCGCGGGCAACTTCCGCGGCGAGTACGCCGCCGTTCGCAATCATGTCACTAGCCATACCGCCAAGGAGATAGTCCGCATCGCGACCAGCACGACCGGCGAACCAACAGGACCGTACATTCTCTACAAACCCTATCTCGCCTTGGGTTACCGCGCGGAGTTCACCAGAGAACTCATTGCGAACCTTTCCCTCCCGCTGTCCCAATGGGTCACCCCTATCACCGACGACCTTATATCCTGGTCTTCCGACGAATTCTCCTTGGACTGGATCAGCCCGAATGCCACCGGACAAAAGGGCGCCGCCGAAACCGCCGCACTTTTCCGGGTGATTGCCGAAGGCTTCTATCTCACCGAGTTCTCCTCTGCCAAAAACCAGCTCGCCCTCGCCCTCCGGCTCCACTAAATCGACACCGGCACGCTGCCCGCGACACTCGCCGAACTCGCCCCGATCTACCTCGCTGAGATCCCGACCGATCCCTATACCGGCGAACCGCTCCACTACGACGCGGGACGCCGGCTCATCTGGTCGGTCGGCGACGACTTTGTAGATTCCGACGGAGATCCGTCGCCCAAACGCTCCGGCCAGCAAAAGCGCGAGCCCACCGCCGTGATCCCCCCGCTACCGTGAAGCCTCCAGTAACCTCCCGGAAGAAACTGCGATTTTTCGTGTTCGCGAATGTGTTGATTCTTTTCGCTGCGCTTGCAGTGATCGTGTTCTACGACGGCCCGGCGCCCGACGACTCTGATCTCCTTCGGCCGAGCGCCACGGTCGAGCACCCCACCAACGGGTATGCGATCCTCCGCGATTCCCTGCGGGCGCACCCGCTCGGCTCGAAAAATGAACTGAACGGCTTCGATACCATGTTGATCGATTGGGACGACGCAGAGCGATCGCCTTGGGACGCGGCGGTCGCAGCGAAGCACCTCGCGCGAGCTGCGACTTATCAACGCGCGCTGGCCGCGGCGCTGAAAGAAACAAACTGGACCCCCGAGGAGAAT
>CAZKYJ010000343.1:0-5936 GCA_964556355.1 uncultured Verrucomicrobiales bacterium
AAGGCCACCACCCGGGTGGAGTCGGTCTCCAGCGCCAGCCGGATCACCCCAAGGTGCGCCCGCGTCCACTCGACGATGTCGCCCGAGCCGACATCGCCGGGCGCCGGGACGTCGATGGACGGCTTCGGGCGCCCCAGCCAGGTCTCGCTCTTCGCGAGGCGGCGCTCGGTCTCGCGCACGGCGGTAAAGAATTCGTCGAGCTTCTCGCGATCCCGGCCGCTGACGCGCGCCTGCATGGCACCGGCGTCCTCCAGGACGGAATCGAGGATGCTGTGGCCATCATCGAGCTGGCGGCGCTGCTCGGCGATCTCCGCGCGCGATCCCGCGAGGAAGAGCTTGCCAAACGCCCGGGCCGGCGAGGCTTCCGAAGGGACGGCGACGCCGTTGGGCGACCATGAGAGGGAGGTGTCGCCGACGGTCAGCGAGGCGAAGCGGGTCGCATCGCCGACGGCCTGCGCCATGACCTGGTCGAGCGAGATCGAGTTGCGGAATCCCCGCGAACCCGGGTGCGGCGCGGCGGTCAGGAACGATTTTTCCGCCGAGTGGCCGCCGTCGACCCCCGGGTGGCTGATGCCGGAGAAAACGGTGAATTCGTCCCGGAGGTGGCCGGCGGCCTGGAGGTAGCTGCTGGGGGCATAGCCCCGTCCCGTTCCCGACGGGAAGAAGCTCGGCCCGTGGAACCCGAGGGGGATGTTGATGGCGACCGTCCGCCGGGCGGTCCCGGGGAGCCCGCCGAACGATTCGAGGGCCGGGAGGGCGAGCCCGACGCCGAGCCCCTTGAGAAATGTGCGGCGGTGGATGGCGGGTGTCATGGTTGGAGAAAAAGTGGGCTGGTGATGAGTTCGCGGAGCAGGGTGCGGAACCCGTCGCCCTGGGCGGCGGTCTCGCGCACGATGGTGTCGATGGCGCCCCGGTCGGAGAATCCGAGCTCGCGCCCGAGTCCGTAGGTCGCGAGCCGTCCGGCCAGGCAGCGGGCGAAGCGCTCGCGGTCGGCGAGGAGGAGTTCCTTGAACTGGACGATCGACCCGAAGGTCTCGCCGCCGGGGAGGATGCCGCTCGCATCGACCGGTTTGCCGGCGGCCACGCGACCCCACCCTTTCTCGGCGTTGCTCACCACGAACTGGAGGTAGTTCTCGCGGTAGGCCCCCACCGGGTCGAAGGCCTCGAGGGCGAACCCCGGCGGATCGATGTGCTGGTGGCAGGCGGCACAGCTCTGCTCGTTGCTGTGGAGGGCGAGCTGCTCGCGGATGGTCGTGGCCTCCCGGATATCCGGCTCGATGCCCGAAATATTCGGCGGGGGCGGCGGGACGTGCTGCCCCAACAAGTTCTCCAAAACCCAGACGCCCCGCACCACCGGGGAGGTGTTCGTCCCGTTGGCGGTGACTTTGAGGAGTGCGGCCTGGGTCATGACGCCGCCCCGCGGGCTGCCCGCGGGCACGGGCGTTTTCCGCACGGCCAGCCCCTCGATACCGCCGATCCCGTAGTGCTCGGCCAGCCGCTGGTTGACCATGACAAAATCGGAATCGATGAACGCGGCGAGGTCGTGGTTCTCCCGCAGGAGCTCGGCGAAAAACGCCCGCGCCTCCCAGACCATGCTCGATTTGAGGAGCTCGTCGAAGCCGGGGTAGAGCTTCCGGTCCGGCACCGTGGCATCGATGTCCTGGAGGTTGAGCCACTGGTCGGTGAAGTGCTCGACGAAGCGGGCACCCCGGGGGTCAGCCACCATCCGGTCAACCTGGGCGGCCAGCACCCCAGGTTCGGCGAGGGCACCGCGTTCCGCGAGGTCGCGGAGCTCGGCGTCGGGCAGGGAACTCCAAAGGAAATAGGACAGGCGGCTGGCCAACGCGAGGTCGTCGATAGCCTCGCCCTCGGACCGGTAGAGGAAATCGGGCGAGCACAGCACCGCTTCGAGGCCGACCCGCAAGCTCTCCACCACCGGCCGCCCGGCGTCCAACCGCGCCCGCACCAGCGCCAGCTTCCGATCGATCTCCGCCTCGCCCACCGGCCGGCGGTAGGCGCGGTCCATCAGCGCGGCCAGCACCGGACGCAGATCGGCGGCGGTGGCCGCTTCCAGGTCGATGTCTCCGAGCAGTCTCGCGTGGGACTCGGGCGGCCACGTCCCGGTGATCGGCCCGACAATTTCCACGGGACCGAACCCGACGCCCGGGTGGGATCCGTCGGTCGGGTTCTTGAGGTAGCCCGGGAGACCGTGGACGAAAAACTGGATGGCGAACCCCGCGTCGAGCACCGCCTCGACCTCGATGACCCGCGGTTGGGGGTTGGCCTCGAAATAGCCGAGCGGCACCACGGTTGACCCCGTCCGGTCGAAGTCGGAAGCGACCACCGAGAAGACGAGGGGCGCGTCGGAATATTCGGCGGCCACCGGGAAACGGAACCGGTACCTCCCGCGCACCGGCGTCCGGTGTGCCCGGGTCGACACCTTGCTGTAGTCGGTGGCATTGGAGAGGAACACGGCGACCCGCCCGTCGACGAGAGCGTACTGTTTGCCGAGGTAGGGTTCCACCTCTTTGAGCGAATCGACGGTCACGGCCTGTTCCACCGGCCGCTCGTGCAGGACGATCGCATGGTCGAGCGCGGTGCGCGCCGCCTTGAGGTAGCCCTCGAACAGCTCGGCCGAGACCGCCAGTGCGGCGCCGTTGGTATCGAATCCGCCCGCCGATTGATCCTCCGGTAGGAACTCTTTCAGCGGAACGTCGATCCCGAGGAGGTCGTGCATGGTGTGCTCGTACTCGACGCGGTTCATCCGACGGTGGGTCACCTCCCGCAAGGCGCGATCGGCCTCGAACAACGGCTCATCCAGCGTCCCGAGAAAGGCCTCGACCGCCGCCGGTTCCGGACGCGGCTTCTTCGCCGGCGGCATCTCCCCATGGGCGACCCGGTCGAAAATCCGCGTCCACGTGGCGACGGCACCGGCCCCCGCCATCTGCGCCTCCAACCCGTAGAGATCGAGCCCCCCTTTGGCCACGACGTCGTCGTGGCACTCGACGCAGTGCGCCTCCAAGAACGGCCACAGTGCATCCGGCACTGCGGGGTCGGCGGCCGCGACGGCCGGCGTCACGGAGAGGGCCACAGTTGTCCATACGGATGCCGGGGAGATCGCCATGCGATAGTGACGTGGCCGGCAGTCCGATCTTTCCCGAAACTCCCCCGCGCCCCGTTGGTTTTATCGCCTATGAAGCCCAACGCCTGCCCCGTCTGCCACCGCCGTGACTTTCTCCGCCGTTCCCTCGCCGGATCCGCACTCTTTTTCACGGCACCGGGCGCCTTCGCCGAGGCCCTCTCGCTGACGCCGCGGATGACCGAGGGGCCGTTCTACCCCGATCACCTCCCTCTCGATACCGACAACGACCTCGTCTTGGTCAATGACAATCTCACCCCCTCGGTCGGCGAAGTCACCCACCTCTTCGGCAAGGTCACCGACGTCCAAGGCGACCCGATCGCCAACGCCCGCGTCGAAATCTGGCAGGTCGACCACAACGCGAAGTACATCCACTCCCGCGACGGCGGCCTCGAAGGCCCGGGACGCGACACCAACTTCCAAGGCTTCGGGCGATTTATGACGTCCCGCAACGGCGAGTACTACTTCCGCACCATCAAGCCGGTCCCCTATCCCGGGCGAACCCCGCACATCCACGTGGCCGTCTACCAGAACAACGCCCGCATGCTCACCACCCAGTGCTTCGTCAAAGGGGAGGCGCAAAACGAAACCGACGGCATCGTCCGGCGCCTCGGCGACCAAGCGGATCTCGTCGTCGTCGATTTCAAACCGGTTCCCGAATCGAAATCCGGGGAACTCGCCGCGGAGTTCAACATCATCATCGGCGCGACCCCGGAGGACGCCGAAGCACCGCGGCGGAGGTAGCCGCCCCCCATCCGCTAGAATCTGCTTGCGATCACTCGTCGGAATCGCTTAGCCTTCATTAAATATGAAGACTATTGTAATTTTGGGGTGTCTCGGGTGCGTCCTGGTGGGATCCGCCGAGGCGGGCGGCTACGCCCTCGACGACGGCACCGGCGAATCCGGACTGGGCGGCTTCGGGAGCACCGATCTTTGGCTCAACAGCTTCGTCTCGGTCGCCGGGATGGAGAGGATCACCACCGTCACGGCAAACTTCGGCGACGCGTCGAACACCAGCCAGGACGGGGATATGGTCACCGCCTATCTCTACAGCGATCCCAACAACGACGGGAACCCGTTCGATGCCGTGCTCGAGGCCAGCGTCGCCGCCATGGTGTCGCTCTCCAACACGGACACCTACATCGACTTTCTGCTCCCGGCCGGCGGGGTCACCATCCCGGTCGGCGATACTTTTTTCGTCGGGGTGAGCAAATCGAACCTCAATAGCAACTTTGGCCCCGCCCGCGACACCACGACCAGCGAGGGCCGGAGCTGGAACGCCCGGTGGTTCGGGGGCGCCGATTTCACCGACCTCTCCACGGCGCCTTCCCTGCGGAACTACGACGAGATCTTCGCCCCCGCCGGGGGAAACGCCACGATCCGCGCGGTCGGCGTCGCCGTTCCGGTCCCGGAACCCGGGGCGCTCGCACTGGTCGTCGCCGCCGTCCCGCTCGGCCTCCGTCGCCGCCGGCGCCGGGACGCCCGGCGTCCGCGGCCCTACACGCGTGAGCCTGTATTGTAATCGCCGGACGGTCTTCCCCCGTGGTATTCTTGGATAACCCTCAGCAATCCAGCATGAAGAAACCACTCCACCAATACTTCTCGATCGGGCTCCAGACGTTTTGCGCCAGCGCGGGAGCGTTTGTTGTGGTCAGCCTCCTGGCGGCCTCCAGGATCTATGGCAACGACCCCGCCCACTTCTTTGGCCTCGTCATCTACCTCGCCCAATGGGTCATGGGGGTGGGCGTGGCCATCGCCCTGATCGGGCTCTGGGAAAGCCGCGGCCAATTTGCGGCGGAGGTCGCTCCCCCGCCCGCCGATCCCGCGCCACCCGCCGGAGGCGAAACGCCGCTCTAGCCGGCGCGCGCGACGAGTCCCTCCGCCACGTGTCGGAGATCGGATCCTACGATCTCCGGCTGCGCCGCCAGCGGGTAGAGCGCCGCGCTCGGACGGTCGACGAACGCGCCGCGCCACCCCGCCCACAGCGCCCCCGCGATGTCCCATCCGTGGGCGGCGACGAGGAGGCAATCGCCCGGGCCGACGCCCATCTCCCTGGCCGCGTAGGCGTAGACCTCGGGATGGGGCTTGAACTTCCGCACCGGCTCGACGCTGAGCCGGCGCTCGAAGTACCCGCCCAGCCCGGCGTTCGCCATCTGCGCATCCACCCCGGCCTGCGACGAGTTGGTCAGGGCGACCATGCGGAAGCCGGCCTCCTTGAGCAGATTCAGCCCCGGTTCGACGTCGTCGTGCGGCGGCAGCGAGCGGATCGGCGCGACGGCCTCACGGGCGTCGGCCACCGCGAGCGTGACCCCGTTCGCCTTCGCGACCATGACCAAGGCGGCCGCTCCAATCTCGCCGAAGTCCTCGTAGCGATCGCCCATCGTCGCCACGAGCGAGTAGTGCAGCATCGTGGTAAACCACGGTGCCAACAGGTCCGCCCGTCCGCCCAGCGCCTGCGCCACGCTGGCCTTGAGCGGCGCGAGGTCGAGGAGCGTTTCGTTGACGTCGAAGTAGAGGATCGGGAGGCGTCGCATGGTGTTGACGCGCTACGTATCCGGGCGGACGGAGGAGCAGAGAAAGATGCCCACCAAGAAGGACAGGCAAAAAAAGCAGAACCTCACCGGCCCGGCGCTGGTCAAGGAGGCGTGCCGCATGATCCGCCTCGCCCGCACCTACTGGGACGCCCACAACAACAAGGCCTGCCGCAGCGCCCGCACGAAGGCGATCGAACTCTTCGCAAAGATGAGCAAAGAGGAGCGCGAAAAGGTTCCCCAGGCGCTCCGCGTCTGGCTCCGCT
>CAZKYJ010000344.1:0-5933 GCA_964556355.1 uncultured Verrucomicrobiales bacterium
CTCGGATCGGCGATCGTAATGTTGTTGCCGGCCCCGCCGGGAAAGATACCGTGGCTCCCGAAACCGGCGCGCCCGGGTTCGAATGTGACATTCCCGTTGATGTTGCCATCGTCGGTGGTGGTGCCCGCCGTGCCGCCGGGGAGAGGCGGGAAAGTGGAAGCGACGTCACTGGCGTCGCCGTCGAGCGGCCAGTAGTTGAGGAGGCCGTTGAGAAGGCTCTGTCCGGAGGCGAGCGGGGCAAGGACGAAGAGGGCACACGCCACGAGGGCGCGTGCGAGCGGGGTCGATATCACGGTATCAGCGGGGGGGTTGCGACTCTCTGGTCGGGGTTCCGGTTGCGGGTGAGAGCAGGGGGGGTAAGGCGATCATATCTATTCTGAAAAAAAGCGCTAGCGAAAACTGTCCAAAACCAATCAAAACTGCACGCCGAAGCGAACGAAGCGGGGCAAATCTCCCCCGCCAGCCGGGACGAAGCGGAAAGTCAGCCGCGGTATCCCGTCGGGGTCATCGGCCTCCCCAACAAACTCAAGACTGCCAGCTGTCTCCGCGTCGATCCAGACGCCGAGGTCGTCCGAGACGTCGACGAACGGAGTCACCCCGATGACCAGCGGGTCACGCCGGTAACTGATGGTGAAAGTATTGTCGCCAGGAAAGGTGTATCTCGGGAAGAGAGCGACCGAGTCTTCGCTGTCGCTGAGCCCTTGGAAGAATTCCAGGATAGCGGCGGCACCATCGCTGTCCTCGTCGGCCAGCGGATCGCCGACGAAGACGATCCCGTCGATGGTGGCAGGGCTCCCACCGCTGGCGGGGCTCGCCGACCAGCTGGTGGCCAGCGCCGGATCCGGCTTGGCCTCGGGCGACTGGCGGACAAGGGACGGCCCGGTGCCGTCGGCCGCCACCGGCCACGGATCGACATCGTTGTAGCGGAAAGAATCGATGACCGCCCCCGTGGCATCGACGAGGGTGATCCACTCGCCCGTGTTGTCGAGGCGACCGGAGTAGTCGCCGGCGATGGGCACGCCGGGGTAGCGCGCGGCGAAGGCGGCCGCATCGGCGACCACGACAAAACGCTCACCAGGGGCGATGAGCGTTCCCTGCGGGAAAGTGAAGCGGATGCCCTCCAGGTGGTCACCGATCGGGATCTCGACGAAGGCGGCGCCGCCGAGGTCGGCGGTCTCGGCACCGATGTTCAAGATCTCGACGAACTCGAAGTCGTCCTGGTCGAAACTGGGATCGACGGCGAGTTCGGCGGTGCTGGGCGCCAGCGGGTGGTAATGAACCTCACTGATGACGACCCCGGCGGGCACGGCAGCGGGGGCGGTCGTGAAGAAGGCCTGGTTCAGGGCGCTCCACTCGCCGGTGGCGCTATCGTAGGTTCGTGACTTGATCCAGACGGGGACGTCGATGGCTTCCGGGATGCCGAGGACGACCTGGTCTCCGGCGGGGGGGAGGCCGGTGAGCGCGAGGTTGAAACTGACGTCCGAACTGCCGCCACTCGACTGGTGGATCTCCACGGCCACCGTGTTGGCGCCGGAGGCGAAGGCGAATTTTGGAATTGTTAGAGTATCGATCGCGTTGTCGCCGACCGTGTTCGTCGCGTAGGTGTCGAAGGCGGCGCCGGGGGCGAGACCGGAGTGGCGGGCGACCTCGGTCCCGTTGACGTAGATGGCATAGGCGTCATCGTAGGTGATGCGGATCTCGAAGGTGCCGAAGACCGCGGGATCGGGGATCGTGACCGACTTGCGGAAATAGCTGGTGGCCGGTCGGTTGGGCGAGCCGGGGGCGTCGCTGATGACCGTGACCTCATCGCCGTCCCCGTAGCCGAGCTCGCTGGCCCCGGTCGCCCAGCCAGAGTCGTCGAAGGAGGCGGCGCGCCAGGCGGTACCCTGATCCGAACCGTCGTCGAGATAGCTCCAGCTATCGCCCTCGGAAATGTAGTCGGTTGCGGTGACGCCGCCTCCGCCTCCGCCACCGATGGCGATGGATGAGGCCGTGGGATCCGGGGTGCCGCCGAGGAGGCGGGGGTCGAGCGGGTCCTGCCAATCGGCGGAGTCTGAATCGCCGGTGCCGATCTTGTAATAGAGTTCGGTGCCCGTGTCGGGGACGGTCGCGGAGATGTTCGATCCGGCGGCGACGAAGCCGCCATGCTGGCTGTAGACCGGCGCGGCGAGATCGGGATAGAGGTCGGCGATGCGGAGATGGCCGAGGAAGTCGTCGGTGCGCCCGTTGATGATCGTGATGAGACCGTTGACAGCATTGTTCCAATCGCCTTCGTCGTAGGGGTCGGAGCGCTTGGAGTCGCCCCAGCGGGCGGACTCGGCGATGATGACATCGGTGACCGCGGAGCGGCGCGCCTCCATGAACGCGCGGACGCTCCCGGTGGTGAGGAGGCCACCATTGAAGAGGGCGGCGTGGGCGCGGTCGGCGAAGCGGAGGCGGTACTCCGGAGTACCTTCGGCGAGATCGAAGTGGATGAATGCGGGGTTGCCCTTGCTGTAGTTGGCGCGCTGGTTGGAGCCGTTGGTGGTATTGATGCGGTCGTTGGCTCCGCCCCACCCCCCGCCGGCCCCCATGGAGTGCTCGCCGTCGTGGACGAAGAACTGGAACCCGTGGAGGTTGCGGGCGCGGTCGCGCACGGCGTACCAATTGTTGGAGGCACCGATGAAGTTCGAGAGGGGGGCGTCGTAGTTGCCGGTGTAGCCGATTATGAGGGTGTAGTCGACCAGGTTATCGACGTCGAGAAAGATGGGTTTGCCCGGGTCACGGGCGCCATCGGGGAGAAGCCCCTGCATGTCCATAAAGCGGTCGACCGTCGGGGTCGCCTGCTGGTCTCGCGCCATCTGCCAGAGCGTCTCCCAGTCGCTGCCGGGAGCAATGCTACCATCGGTGGCCTCAGTGTTGTAGCTCCCGCTGGAGCCGGCAGATTTGACGGTGTCGTAGTCGTCGTCATCGCCGCCGAGATAGGCTTCGCCGTGGTTGGCCTCGGCGCGCTCCTGGGTCATGTAGAGCCCCCAGTAGACCCCGTTCAGATAGAGGTGGTAATAGCGGCTGCGGGTGTAGGGTTGGCCGAAAGCGCCCTGGAGGTCGCGCCCGAGCACCTCGCGCAGGAAGGTGTTCTGGCCTTTGCCCTGGAAGGCCCAGGAGTAGTTCTGCGAGGTGCGGAGATCGACTTTGTCAAAGGCATCGACGCCCTCGGCACCGAAGAGCGGATAGCGCAGTTTGCCGCTGCCGTACTCGCTGCGGAAGAAGAGGCGGAAGGCGTGCTTCGGGTTGCCGCCGGACCGGCTGAACCCGCCACGGATACGGAGGCCGCAATCCGACTGGAGATTCGCCAGCGAGCCGTCCGGGTGAATGATCTCGAAAGAGGCGGCGCGCTCCCAGGTGCGCCCGTGGGACCCGGCATTCACGTAGATCCCGGTGCTGGCGGAGGTGAGGTTCGCCTGGTCGGTGACGAGCGACACCGAGGGGATGGCGGAGAGGGCGTCGATCATCTCCTGCGCGCTGTAGCGGTTGGTGATATCAGGGTCCATACCATAGTTGAACTCCTGGCTGTTGACGCTGGAGGACGGCCAGCCGGGAGGTGCAGCGCCGTCCGCGAACTGGGTGCGCACGTCGTCGAGGAAAAAATAGGTGTGGGTGTCGACGTTGGTCTGGAAGAATCCGTCTTTGAAGGCGGCGGCACGCAAGGTGGTTGTGTTAGAAATCGTGACGGGCCCAGCGTAGACGGTGCCGGTGGCGGAGGTGGGCGTGGAGCCGTCGGTGGTGTAGCGGATCTCGGCGTCGGGCGTGGCGGTAGTGATCGTGAGATCGAACGGCGCGCTGAAAAACCCGCGGTCGATATCGAAGCTGGTGTCGCCGACGAATCCGAGCGAGGTCTGGCCGTTGGCCGCCCCGGGCGACGGGGTGGCGAGGTAGCCGACCGCCACGCCGTCGGCATCGATCCCGTAATAGAAGCCCTCTACTTGGTCGGGATACTCCGGGGAGTACTGGCTCACCACCTCGAAGCCCCCCGCCCCGTCGTCGCGGGTCAGGGCGAGGTATTCGCCCCCGGCCGAGAGGCCGAAGTTCGTGTGCAATTCGGAGCCGGCCTCCGCACGGTTCTTGTTGGAGGCGAAGACGATGAGGTAGGTGTTTTCCGCGAGTGCCACGGTGGGGAATGCCCACTTGTTGGGGACGAGGGGGTCGTCGGTGAGATAGTAGGTCGAGAGGTCGGCGGCACCGGGACCGGGGTTGAAAACCTCGATCCAGTCCTCGGCCTCGCCGTCCTCGTCGAGGAGACCGTCGGCGGTGGGATTGGCCACGAACTCGTTGATACGCGGGGTTGAAGGATCGACATCGACGAAGACGGTGGTGGTACGCTGGGTGGTTCCGTCGTCGTTGGTGGCGGTGAGGGTGAAGGTGGAGCTGGAGAGGGGCGAGACGGTGGTGGAGCCGGCGCCCGCCGCGTCGGTGGCGGCGAGGACGTCGCCCACTCCATTGTTGATGGCCAGCGCGGTGAACGGGGGGGTGACCTGCCACGAAAGGGTCGCGCTCTGGCCGGACTCGATAAAGAGCGGGCTGCTGGTGAAACTGGAGATGGGCGGGCCAGTCGAGAGATCGACCCCGCTCCCGTCAGCCCCCAGCAAGACGAATGTCCCGGTGCCAGGATCGGCGGGTTCGTAGTTCCAGGTGTCGTCGCCAATCGCCACCGCCCCAGAACCCGCCGCGTGCCGGTCGAGGATGGCCACGGCATCGGCCAACGGATAGCCGTGAACCTCGCCGAAGGTGTAGAGCGCCTGCGCTTGGAACTGGGTCAGCGCCGTCCCGAAGAGTCCCACGTCGTCGATCTCCCCGTTCCACTGGCGACCGGTGGCGCCCGGGTTCTCGCCGATGAGCAGCGGCAGTCCGGCGTCGGCCAGGCTGGGGGCGCTGCCGGTGGCGATGAGGGCTCCATCGAGGTAGAGGAAGGTGTTGCTGCCTACCTCCGAAATGGCGACGACGTGGTGCCAGGCACCGTCGTTGACCGAGCCGCCGGAGATATCGGCGCTGCCGCCGGCGTAGGAGATGGCGTCCGCGTTGCTCTGGCGGGCGATGCGGAAATTCGAGCCCTCGCCCTTCGAGAGGAGGCACTGCCAGTTCTTATCAAAGCTATCGACCTTGAACCAAGCAGAGAGGGTGATATTACCACTGGGGTGCGCGAGATCCGCACTGGAAGGGATCGCGACATGGCTGCCGCCGTCAAAGACGCCGCCGGCGTCGAAGGGAGCAGATAGCGAGTAGTTGGCCGAGCCCACCCACGCACCGTCGTCGGCCGCCGCCCCGCCGGGCGCCTCATCGGCCGTCGAATTGTCCAGTGGCCAGTAGCCTAACAGGTTGTCGGAAGGAGCGGCCGTGGCGGTGGCGGGCAAAAGACAAGCGGCGAAGCCTGCCACGCAAAAGAGGTGGGGCAGATTCATTGTGGGGGGCGAAAAAATCGGGGGTATCGAGCAGGCTTAGGTTAATCGGCAGATAGGTGTTCAGCAATCCCAATCTGGGTCGATCGCTACCTCCGACCGGCCACAGTCTCCTCCATGCTCAATACCGCCCCTCGCGATGAGGTTACCCGATGGGGTTAAAATAGACTGACAAAAAAGTTCTTGAAAGATTCTACTCAATCGTTGAGGGAGTCATCAGTTTACTCCACCCCCGAAACCTATGATCAAGACCCTCGTCCCCGCCATCATGATCGCCGCAGGTCTCCAGGCCAACGGCGCCGCCATCCACTCGGGCCTCCTCAATTACTGGAACCTCGATGGTAATGCCAATGACACAGCTGCGGGCTTTGTCGAATCCACCGGCACCACCACGAACAATGGCTCGATCAACGGATCGACCACTTTCACTACCGGCATTCTCGGCGAGGCGGGGAGCTTCCCCGGCGGTGCTGGGAACAACATTACGATCGCCGATCCGAC
>CAZKYJ010000345.1:0-5933 GCA_964556355.1 uncultured Verrucomicrobiales bacterium
GGCCGAGACGATCGACTACACCGATCGGGTCACCGTGCTCAGCCGTGGCCGGGTCGCCGGTTCCGTCGTCACGGCGGACACCTCCCCGGCGGAGATATCGGCGATGATGTTCGAGGAAGCCGTCAACCAGGGGAAGCACGTCTTCATGGAAAAACCCGTCGCCGTCGATGCCCCCGGCGTCCGCCGCGTCCTCGAAGCCGCCAAAAAGGCCGATGAAAAGGGACTCAAGATCGTTTGCGGCCTACAACGCCACTACCAGAATGTCTACACGGAGTCCTACAAGCAGGTCCACGAAGAAGGGGCCATCGGGGATATCACCGGCGGACAGGTCTACTGGAACGGCGGAGGCGTCTGGGTGCGCCCCCGCGAGGACGGCGAGACCGAGATGCAGTACCAGATGAAAAACTGGTACTACTTCAACTGGCTGTGCGGCGATCACATCACCGAGCAGCACGTCCACAACATCGACGTGTTCAACTGGTTCAAAGGCGCCCACCCCATCAGCGCCCAAGGCATGGGCGGACGCCAGGTGCGCACCGCCGACCTCGCCCGCGCCGAAGGCATCCCCGCCGGGAGCTACGGGGAGATCTACGACCACCACTACGTCGAGTTCAAATACGCCGACGGCACCATCCTCAACAGCCAGTGCCGCCACATCAAGAAGACGTGGAGCAGTGTCTCCGAGACGATCGTTGGCACGAAGGGGATCCTCGAACTCGGCAAAGGCGAGATCGTGGGCCACGACGGCAGCAAGATCTGGCGCTACCGCGGGAAGGAGAACCCCGACCCCTACCAGGTCGAGCACAACGTCCTCCAGAAGCACATCCGCGAGGACATTCCGATCAACAACGCCTACTACACCGCCGAGAGCACTTTCACCTCCATCCTCGGACGCTACTGCACCTACAGCGGGAAGGAACTGAAGTGGGACGAGGCTCTCGCCAGCGGTGCAGACCTCTCGCCCGAGAGCCTTGCGTGGGACGCGAACCCGAAAGTCATGCCCATGGAAGATGGCACCTACGCCATCCCCCAGCCGGGTACCTTCGACTACACGAAAGCTTAATTCTCCGCCGGGAATCCCGGGGATTCCCAGGTGGCGAACTCGCCGGAGGGCAGCCGTCGCGTCACGCGGGCGGCTGCCCTTTTTTGTTTCGCCAAAAGCGCTCTTCCCGCGGGCTCGTCGAGCACGCAAAGCGCCGAGGCCAGCGCGTCGGCCTCGGTTCCTCGCGGGGCGACCACCGTCGCGGCGGCGCCGTCGTTCAACGCCATGCCATCCCGCGGATCGATGATATGCGAGTATCGCTTCCCCGCGATCTCGGCGCCCTGGTAGAGATCCCCGGACGTCGCCACGGCCGTCGCGCTTACGCGTAGGTCGAACGGCTCCCCATTGCCGACCACGCGAACGGTCCATTCGCCCCCCGACACCAGGACGTCCCCACCCGCATCGATCAGCGCCCGCTCGATCCCAAATTCCTCCCGCACCACCTTCATCGCCGCATCGAGAGCATACCCTTTGCCAATCCCGCCAAGGTCCACCCGCATCCCCGGCTTCGCCAGCCGGACGATGTCGCCCTCGATCTCCAGCCCCTCATATCCCGATGCCTCGAGCGCGGCGGACAGCGCGCCCGCCTCCGGCAGCTCCGCTTTTCGGATTGCCCTCCTCCAGAGCTTCGTCAGCGCTCCGACCGTCACGTCGAACGCGCCCTCCGACTCTTCCGCCAGCCGCCTCGCCTCCACCAGCACCATCCCGAGATCCCGGCTCACTTTCGTCCCCCCCGTCCCCAACCCCCGCACTTCCGACGTCGGCTCGTAGTCGCTCATCACCCCGTTCAGCTCCTCGACCCTCGCAAATACCGCCTCCGCCGCATCCTCCGCCATCCCCTCGTCGGCATAGACGACGACGCGCCACACCGTTCCCATGTGCGGCTCGGAGAACTCGTGCCTCTCCTCCCCGAGGACAAAAATTCCCGGAAGGCAGACCACACAGGCGATCGCCGACAGGATGGCTAGCGCTCTCGGCTTCTTATATCTGATATGGTTCGTGGCTTTCCTCCCCCGTCCGGATCTTCGTCCAACCGCGTCGCCCGCCGCTAGATCTTCGCGGCCATTTCTTTGATAAATTTTCGGAACTCCGGCCCGATATCCTCCCTCTCCAAGCCGAAGATCACGTTCGTCTTTAAAAAATCCAGACGGTTCCCGATATCGTAGCGCATCCCCGGGAATTTCAACCCATACATCGCCCGGTCTTCGAGCATCCGCGCCATGGCGTCCGTCAGCTGGATCTCCCCGTTTTTTCCCGGGACCTGCGCGGCGATGTAGTCGAAGATCTCCGGCTTGAGGATGTACCGTCCCGCGATCGCCAGGTTGGACGGCGCATCCTTCTTTTTCGGCTTCTCCACCAGCTTGTCCAGAAGGTAGAGTCCTTCACGATCCATCTCTTTCCCGCCGACGATCCCGTAGCGCTCCACCTTGTCATGCGGAACCGCTTCCAAGGCCACCACCGACTCTTGGAAACGGTCGAAAACCTCGACCATGAGCCTGGTCATCGGAACCTTCGCCTCCCCCGTCCCGATCAACGTATCTCCCAGCAGCAGGGCGAACGGGTCATTGCCCACGAAGCTCTTCGCGTAGCTCACCGCGTCCCCCAGACCGTTGAGCTCCTTCTGCCAAACGAAGTGGATGTTCGCTAGGTTCGAAATGCGCTGGATCTGCGCCAGCTCCTTCTTTTTCCCCTTCTCTTTCAGCTCCGTCTCCAGCTCGAAGTTGCGATAGAAGTGCTCCTCGATCGCTCGCTTGCTCTTGCCGATCACCATCAGGATGTCGGTGATCCCCGAAGACACCGCCTCTTCGACCACGTACTGGATCGTCGGCGTATCGACGATCGGGAGCATCTCTTTCGGCTGCGACATCGTCGCCGGCAAAAACCGCGTCCCGAACCCCGCGGCTGGAATCACCGCCTTCTTCACTTGCTGCACACTCATAAGATCTTCGTTTTACGCGATGGTCGGCTTGAACACCTTCATCCCCATCGGCTCCAGCTTGGCCACGAGCTTCGAGAACATTTTCTCATCCTCGAACGTCCCCACGATCGCGCCGCCCGAGCCGGTGAACTTGGCCGTCGCCCCGCATGCGCGCGCCGCCTCGACCATCGCGATGTTGCCGTCGCTCATCGCGTAGAGCTTCCGGCGGAGGTCGAAGTTCTGGTTCAAGATCTCGCCGATCGTCTCACCCTTCCCCGCGAGCAGCCGGTCGCGCACTTCTTGGGCCATTCCCGCCCAGGCCTGCATCGCGTCGATCACTTCGGTATCGCCCCGGCGGAACCGGCCCCGGATGTCGTTGTGGAAAACCTCTGTCCCCTCCGAGAGCTCGGTGGTGTAGGCCACGTAGAGCGGCGGCAGCATGTCGGGGTTCAACTCCTCGTAGACCCCGTGTTTTTGCCGCTCCATAATCTCGCGGTCGAAATCCATAAAGACGAGCCCTTCGTAGACCTGGATCACCCGGTCCTGCAGGCCCGCCGGGATGCCCAGCTCGTCGTTCTCCACGCTCAGGATCAGGTTCGGCTGCATCGCCCGCGGGACCGTCACCCCGTAAAACTCCATCAGGCAACGGAGGCATGCCGTGATGATCGCACTCGACCCGGCCATGCCCACCTGGGGCGGGATGTTGCTCTCGTAACGGATGGTGAAATTCCTGCCGTCCAAGACGATCCCCTCGCCCACACAAAAATCGTGGAACCGCTTCACCGTGGCCTTCAGCAGCCGGATGCCCCCGTAGTAGCCAAAATAGCCCACGTCCTCCGCCAGTTTCCCGATCCCACTGAATACCGAATGATCCCGCTCGTTGGGCATGATCTCGAGCTCGGGGCTCTCATAGAGGATGACCTCCGCTTCGTAGTCCCGGACGATAAACGAAACCGTCTTCCCGAAATAGCCGTCCGAGGGGTTGCCGACCAGACCGGCACGGGCGTATGATTTGCAGCGGATCATGAGTAGGAAAGGGCTCCGAGTCTAGCCGCCACGCCGCCTCCTGACAAGTCCCCCCAACTATCTTTGAACATCGCCATCCCACGACGGTCAACGACTTTGTGCCACAAAGCATTTCTGCCCACGACATCGGGGCCTCCGCCGCCCGCGACCTCCGCGCCATCCGCTCGCTCATGGAGCGCGCGAATATCTACGAGGCGATCTCGGAACCGACCGCGCTTTTCGCCGGCATGCTCGCGCTGGGCGTGGGGGTCGCGGGCGCCCGCTTTGGCGTGACTGGTTACGGGTTCCTCGGTCTCTCGCTTAGCCTTTTCCTCGCGGTGAATATTTTCAACGGTTTGGCGCTCGCGAGAAAGGCGCGCCGGCGGAACGAGCCATTCGTGTCCGAAGGCATGAAACTTACCCTCCGCGCGGTTTCCCCGCCCCTGGCCACGGGAGCCATTCTCGGGGCCTACTTCCACGAGGATCCCGCCGACGCCGCCGCACTCTTGATGATTTTCTACGGACTCGCCCTCTCGGCCACCCGCTCGTTTGCCCCGCCGTCACTCGCCCTGCTCGGCATCGTCTTTTGCGCTACGGGGATCTTCCTCATCACCCTCGCGATCCCGCGCCACGGAATCGATCAGCATCCCTTCGCCTGGCTCAGCATGGCCGCCACCTTCGGCCTCTTCCACATCGCCTACGCCGCCGTCCTCTTCCTCGCCCGCCGGACCTCCCCTTCCCAAGTCTCCGAGATCCCATCCCCTCCCCCCACTGATGTCTAGCATCGACTTCACCAAGCTCGACAAGACGATCCACGAAAAGGGGCGCCTCTCGATCATGACCCTGCTGGCCTCCCGTCGCGGCCGGTCGTTCCAAGATCTCAAAGCAGCGTTGGCCATGAGCGACGGAAACCTCATCTCCCACCTCCGCTCCCTCGAATCCGCCGGGCACCTCTCCGCAAGCAAATCGATCGAACAAAGAAAAACCACCTACCACCTCACCCCTTCCGGCCGCGAGGCATTCACCCACTACCTCGAAGTCCTCGAACAGATCATCGCGGCAACCAGGGCGTAAAACATTTCTCCAAGAACTTTGTACCACAAAGCAAAACCATGAACATCACCACCGCCACCCACTACGGGATGTGCTTCGGCGTCCGTGACGCCTTGCGCGCCACCCACGCCGCCGCCGAACGGGAACCCGTCACGGTGCTCGGCCAGCTCATGCACAATCCGGTCGTCAACGCCCACCTCGCGACACTCGGGGTACTGACGGGCGACCTCGATGTCCCGTCAGCCGCGACCACCGAAGCGGTCGTCATCACCGCCCACGGGACCTCGGATCGTTCCCGGGCCGATCTCGCCGCCCGCGGGCTCCGCGTCACCGATACCACCTGCCCTCTCGTGAGGAAGGCACATACCTCCCTGGCCGTCCTCGTCGCGGCCGGACACCACCCGGTGGTCATCGGACAACGAGACCACATCGAGGTCCGGGGTCTCACCGGCGACTTTCCCGATGCGACCGTGGTCGATTCCGAAGAGGCCATCGCCGAAATCCCCGAATCGGCTGCGAAGATCGGCGTCGTCTCGCAAACCACCCAACCCATCGACCGGGTTCTCGCTCTCGTCGACGCGATCCGCTCCGCCCGCCCCGACTCCGAGCTCAGCTTTCGTGATACCGTCTGCCAGCCCACGAAAGACCGGCAGGCCGCCCTCGTCCGGCTTTGCGCCACCAACGACGTCGTCATCGTCGTGGGCGGGGCGAACAGCAACAACACCGCCCAGCTGTTGGCGACCGCCCGGTCCCTCGGTGCAGTCGCTCACCAGGTCGAGTCGCCCGACCAGCTCGATCGTCGATGGTTTCATCGGGTGGCATCGGTCGGCATCACCGCCGGCACCTCGACCCTCGACGAAACGGTTGCCGCCGTGCGCGATGCGATCTCGCGCCTGGAGAACGACGGCTAGTTGA
>CAZKYJ010000346.1:0-5927 GCA_964556355.1 uncultured Verrucomicrobiales bacterium
ACGAGCTTTACGCCGTCGTTGTTGAGCGCCTGGTTGGCGGCACCGGACCCACGCCCGCCGCAGCCGACGAGGGCAATTTTGATGGTGGAGTTTCCCTCGGCCTGCGCCCGGGAGGCGATGGGGAGGACGGCGGCGGCAGTGCCGGCGACGGCGGCGGTCTGGGCGAAAGCGCGGCGGGTCACGCCGGGCTGGTAGGTTGCAATGGGTTTGTCGTTCATGGGATTATTGGTTGTCGTTGGGTGATGGGCTAGCGTTACGGTTTCGGGTAGTCCTGGTTTGCCTCCAGCTCTTCGGTGGAGGGAGTGGGGGATTCGACGCCGGTTGCCGGAACTTCGGCGCCGGCGATCCACGCGATCCCGTTGAGGACGACTTTGCGGAAATTATCGTTCGCCCAGTTGTTGTGGAAGTGGCCGCCGGTGAAGCCGAAGCCCCGCCCGCCATCCTCGCGACTGACGGCCCAGGCGACGTGCTGGGGCTCTTTGTTCTTGATCGCCTCGCGCACGAACGGGTTACCGCTGTGGGCGCCATCCTTGCGGTTGAGGGTCTCGTCGGGAGGGAGGTCGGTAAGGATGGCGGTGACGTTCTTCATGCCCTCGGGGAAGCGCATGTGGTAGTACCATTCGTCCCGGGCGGTGAACGGCTGGACGCCCCGTGCCATGGGGTGCTCGGGGAACTTCTCAAAGTTGGCGTCCCAGTGGGGGTTGACCGAGTAATCGGTCTCGAAGTAGCCGCCGATGAGGTGCTTGAGCGCCTCGCCCGCCTCGCCTTTGGGAATCTCGACGGCGTAGTGGAGGCAGCCGATTCCAAGGCCGCGGTCAGCCGCCGCCCGGAGCTCGTCGAGGTGGCCCATGGCCAGGTGGCCACCACCGCCGTCGCAGTAGATGACGAGGGCGTCGGCATTCTGGAGGGCGGTCGGATCATGTTTCGGCCATCCCTCCGTGTAGACGGTGGCGAGTGTTTGCTCACCGAAGTTTTCGTTGAGGCGCTTGGCCAGGAGCATGCATCCCGCGCGGTGTTCGTGCGCCCCGTAGCCGTGGCTTTTCTTGCCCGCGAAGAAGACCACCTTCTTTTTGTCCTCCAGCGGGAGCCGCTTGAGCTTGATATCGCGGAACGAGACTTTCATGGCCTCGCCGACGTGCAGCTGGAAGGCGAGCACGCCGGAGCGGCGGCGGGTGTCGGTGTCCTCGTCCGTGATCTGCGCGGTGAGCTGGCCACCGATGTGGTTTTGGATGGTCCACCCTTTGGCCACGACCCGGACGGATGTCCATTCGCCGGTGGGCATGGATTCACCCATGGCTTTGTGCTCGCCGAAGGTCTCGGCAACGGTGGGTTTGCCGTTCTCGCCGAGGACGGTTTTTTCGCCGCGCATGGCGAGGATCCCACGATATTTTTCGCCGTAGATGATCCCGGAGTAGTTGTTGGAGGCATCGAAGTCGGCCTGGTAGCCCCCCACGCGGTGAGGGTGTTCCTCGGGGACGAGGAACGAACGGATCTGCACCCCGGAGTTGCCGCCCTCGAGCTTGTACTCGAAAGTGAGTTCGAAGTCGTCGATCTCGCCGCCCTCCCATATGAGGAAGGTGTTGTTGTCGATCTTGTTCTCCGGGGTGGTCTGGCCGACGATGGTGCCGTCTTCGACGCGCCAGAGGCCCTCCGCACCGGACCAGCCGTCGAGCGACTTGCCGTCGAAGATCGGGACGAAACCGTCGTCTTGAGCGTGGCCCGTGGCGATGGAAAGCGCGAGCGCGGAGCCCAGGATGAGCCGGAGGTGGAGGGGGATGATTTGCATGGAGTCAGCGGGTTGATTTGGCCGGAGTAAACGGCGCGAGCCGGGCGATTCTATCTCGCCACCGGCGGGGGAGACTAGCTAAGACGGGGATGCGGGGGCGTGCAAGCCGATTGGGCAGACGCAAAAGGGGCAGCCCCCATCTCGGAGCCACCCCTCGCGCTGCGAAGCGAATCTTTGCCGTGCTTGGCCGCTAGTAGAAATCGCTCTTAATGACCGCCTGCCACTCCGCCTTGTGGGTCTTGCGGCGGATCTGCTCGAGGCTCCACTGGCTTACCTGGAGTTCGGTGGCGCGGGACGGATAGCGCTCCTGGGCGGTCTCGGTCCACCCGATCACGGCGTCGGTGACGCGGATGAGGTTGCCGGCTTCCTCGCGCATCTTGTCGTCGATGCGGCGGTCGTGGACGACGGCGTCGATGCGGCGCTGCTCGCGGTCGGCCCAGAGGACGACGTCGCGGAGGGCGTCGATCCCGCCGACGGGCTCGCCGCTGTCGTAGATCTGGGGTGCCTGGCGGAGCGGGTCGCGCTGGGTGATGGGGACCTCGGACACCGGGGCTTCGCCGATCCCCTCGGTGTTCGAGTCGAGGATGTAGGGGGTGATCCAGATCATGAGGTTCCGGCGGCTGCGCGAATTGAAACGATCGCGGAAGGCGGCCCCGAAGATGGGGATCTTGCTGAGCACGGGGACGCCGGACTCGGCCGTCGAATCGTCGGCCTGGTCGAGCCCCGCGATGGCGGCGGTGTAGCCCGACTTGAGTTTGAGGGGGGCGGTGTAGACCCGCGAGCTGGCCTGCGGGTAGGGGTTCCCGTTGATCACCACGTTGCCGATGATGCTGGAGACGGTGACGGCAAGGTTCATGTTGATGGTGCCGTCGGGCATGACTTTCGGGAGCACGTTGATCGTGGTGCCGATGGGCAGGTAGGTGACCTCCACGGTGGAGATGCCGCCGGCTCCCTGCGAGGTGCTCGACTCGGCGGACAGCACCGGCTGGTTGACCACGCTCTGGATCAGCACCTCGCGGTTGTTCTTGGTGAGCACGCGGGGATACGAGGTGGTGCGGGTGTCGTTGTCCTGCACCATGGCGCGGAGGCTGGCCGATGCCGAGTCGGCTGCCAAAATCGCACTTTGCGGATACATGGCGGTGGCGGCGATGTCATTGAGGTCGATTTCGGTGTCGAGACCGCCGATGCCCACGGTGTAGTCGGCCAGGACACCGGACCAGTCGATGCCGAACGATTTGCGCGGGTCTTTCCCGGATTCGAAGAACTTGACCTCGACAGCGATCAGCGCCTGGGGCCGATCGACCGATTCCAAGTAGGCATCGACGAGCTGGTGCTGCTGCCGCGTGGCGACGATGAAGAGCGTATTGGCATCGGAGTTCCAGATGACCTGCGATTGTGAATCGCCGCCTTCGCTGCCATCGGTCTGCCGCCGCGAGCGCGGGTCCACCGTCAGGGCGAGCGGACCGTCGAGCCCGACGGATGTCGAGGGGGCGATATTCGCATCGCCGCCACCTCCGCGGATCCCGAGGAGCTTCTCGATGTCCTCGATCAGGGCGTCCGCGCTGACCTGGAAGGCGGCGCCGACGTTGTTGAGCGAGAGGTCGGGCGAGTAGAATTCGCCGACGCTGAGGGAGTTGGTGTCCTGGCCATTGCTCCCGCGCCTCCCGCCTCCGGTGGGGCCGGAAATGCCGGCCGAACCGCTGCCGCTCACGCCCTCGTTGCGGGATCCAGAGGTGACGACCTCGCCGGGGTTGTAGCGGATCTTGTAGGTGCGCCCGATGAGCTGCTGGTCGTCGACCGGCCGCATGTACCAGATGCCATCCTCAAAAATCATGGCGACGCCGTGAGTGTCGGCGATCACCTCGAGGGCGGCGAAAGGGCTCGCCGTGATGCTGAACGTGATGAGCTGGCCCGATGAGTCCTCGTCTTCCGGGAGGGCGATGTAATTCAGTCCCGCATCGTCGGCCAAAAACCGGAGAACGTCGCTGAGCACGGCCCGATTGAACTCGTATTTTTTTGGGGGTTCGGATCGCAGGAGTGCGGCGGCTTTCGAATACTCTTCGGTCTGGGTGAAATGGCGGACCGCACCGTCGGCCGTTGGTGGCGCGGCGGAGGCCAGCAACGTGGCGAGTAGAAGGTGGATGATGGGCTTGTTCATAGTCGTGAGGTCTGGAGTGGTTGTTGAGATGGTGTCGCCGGGTCGCCGCATCGAGGCGGCTGCCCGGCATTGACCAGGTATTTGCTTCGCTATCCTTGAATATATTAAAACTATAATATTTGCGCAAGTGTTTTTTATAGTTTTTATAGTTGGAATGGAAAATAATGTGATTGGCGGCGTTTTGCCGAGGCAAAAGAGTGCATTTCTCCTCCGGATTTTCGGGGGATCTAGTCGGATGCGGGTGCCTGTATAGGCAGGGAGGGGGGGGAATTTGCTGCGAGTTCAAAATGGGCGCGCGAAACGCGGAAGACCCAAATATTCAATAATTATTAAAAAGTTCTTGCACTATCCTTGTAATTTCCATAAACTTAGTGCACCGTCACACAAAACACATTTACAATAAGAATCTCCCCAACGACGATCGACGAACATGAACGGACTTGACGAACAAACGCCCCTAGGACAGCGGGTTCTCCAACTCTGTCAGAGCGGTGGAGTGAGCGACTTCTACATCACGCCGTGGGAGCCGATCCTTTACAAGCTGAACGGTCACATGCGCTACGACACCTTCGTCTGGCAACCCGAGCAGGCGATCCCGGTGGTTCCGGGCACGGAGGACTACGCGATGACCTTGGCGAATCGCCGCTTCCGGGTCAACCGGATGACGACGCGGGGCAAGTACCGGTGGGTGCTACGCCTCTTGCCTGAAGGCATTCCTGATCCCGGCGACATCGCGGTTCCGCCCGGCGCCATCAAGGCGATCATGGAGGCCAAGAACGGCGTCTTTCTCATCTGCGGCCCGACCGGTTCGGGGAAATCGACGACGATTGCCTCGATGCTCAAGTACCGTGCCGAGCGGCGGCGCGAGCACATGGTGACCTTCGAGGACCCGATCGAATACGTCTATCCCGAGAACATGCCGACCCTCGTCTCCCAGCGGGAGGTCGGGACGGACGAGATGGATTTCGCCGGCGCGCTCCGCGCCTCCCTCCGGCAAGCCCCCGATGTGATCGTGGTCGGGGAGATCCGCGACGGCGAGACGGCCGAGATCGCCCTGCAGGCGGCCGAAACCGGGCACGTGGTGGTCGCTACCCTGCACACCTCATCGGCGGCCGGCACGGTGCAGCGATTCCTGAAGCTTATCCCGAGCGAACGCGTCGAGGCCGCGCAGAACAGCCTGGCCGACATCCTGCGGATGATCCTTTGCCAGCGCCTGGTTCTCGACGACGAGAGGGGGCGCCGCTTCGCGGTGCACGAGCTTTTGCTGCAGTACGACTCCACGGCCAACCTCATCCGGCGGGGCGAGTTCAAGAAGCTCGACCAGGAACTCGAGACCGGATGGAAACGCGGGATGATCAGCTGGGAACGCAGTTTTGAGATGCGCGAGCTCGAAGGCTGGCACCACTCGGTCAAGCCCCAGAGCGGCTACACCGAAGACGAGGTGCTCAGCTACCTCAGCAGCGGCCAAGAGAAGATCGCCGTGTGACCCGGCAACGATCACTTTTCCCAAACGACACTAACAACAAGCCATGACACTCAAAGACATCAAGGACGTCCTCAACTACGCCTCCTTCCGCCCGGAACCCGACGACAGTAGCGCACCGCTCGTGCGGCGCTTTCCCAAAGCAAAAGCCCTGCTCCTCAACGTCAACAAGACCGGCGCGAGCTGGGTTGGTTTGGAGAAGGGGGGAGATCTCAAGGAACCTGGGGCCGCTGAGGGCACCCTCAAGGATGTGGCGACGCAGATGTGAGAAGAGTGGAAAACCCTGGCCGACGAGGGGTGGTGCGCCGTTTCCGTCAGCACGCGCTACGTGATCAGCCTCGAGGCCAACCTATCCCGCAAGAAGGGGAACGAAGAGCAGATCCGCACGAACCCGAAGGCCGCCCTCGGCGCCAAGGCCGAGCGAGGCAAACGCTACGCGGTGCGCCACAACCCCCAGAGCAATACGAGCGTCCTCCTCTCGGTCGAGGAGGACGGGATCA